>CAYPJI010000014.1:0-17196 GCA_964411045.1 uncultured Methylobacter sp.
GTGTTAGAGCAGATTGTCGGTGAAATCGAAGACGAATACGATGAGGAGGAAGATGAAGGGTATATCTCCCAGCGTAATGAAAACGAGTTCATGATAAAAGCTTTAACGCCGATAGAAGAATTCGATGAGTATTTCTCCACGCATCTGGCAACTGACGAGTACGATACAGTTGGCGGGTTCATTGTCAGCCAGATGGAGCATATGCCTAAAAAAGGCGAAAGCCTGGTTGTAGACAATCTGCGGTTTGAAGTGATCAGGGCCGATAATCGGCGCCTGCATTTGATAAAGTTGAAAAAAATTGACTAACGGGGTGGCGGGCATGAATGGACAAACGATATTGGTCACTGGAGGGACTGGCTATATTGGCAGCCACGCTTGTGTTGAATTGCTGGCCTCCGGCTATCAGGTTGTCGTCGTCGATAACTTATCCAATAGCAAAGTGGAGCCTTTGCGACGGTTGGAGCAAATAACCGGTAAATCGCTAAAGTTTTACGAAGCCGATATTCGCGACAAGAAGGCATTGGCAGAGATTTTTGAACGGGAACCCATCAGCGCCGTTATGCACTTTGCCGGGTTAAAGGCTGTAGGCGAGTCGTGCAGGCAACCGTTAAGTTATTATCATAACAATGTGTATGGCACGATGGTGCTGGCTGAAGCGATGGCCGAGGCCAACGTTAAGCAGTTGGTGTTCAGTTCTTCCGCGACCGTTTATGGTGAATCTACTTCTGTGCAGTATATCGAGGATTTTCCTTTAGGCGCGATCAATCCTTACGGCCGATCCAAACTCATGATTGAGGAGATTCTGCGCGACCTGTCGGTGGCCGATACGATCAGCGAGGCACAATCACCCTGGAAAATTGCCTTATTGCGCTATTTTAATCCGATCGGTGCGCACGAGAGCGGTTTGATCGGTGAGGATCCCAATGGTATTCCCAATAACCTGATGCCCTACGTTTCGCAAGTGGCGATCGGTAAATTGGCGCAGTTATCCGTCTTCGGCGATGATTATCCGACTCGGGACGGTACCGGTGTCAGGGATTATATTCACGTGGTTGATCTGGTTAAAGGCCATATCAAGGCACTGGAAGCGCTACAGGGCGAAAAATTCAAGTCAGGCGGCTGCAAGGCTTATAACCTCGGTACGGGCAGAGGGTATAGCGTTCTCGACATTATAAAAACTTTCGAAGCAGTAACGGGACGGAAAGTAAATTATAAAATCGGCCCGCGCAGAGATGGGGATCTTCCCGAATATTTCGCCAATGCTGAGTTGGCGTACAGAGAACTTGGCTGGAAGGCAGAGAAAAATCTTGATGATATGGTTGCAGATACCTGGAACTGGCAATGCAAAAATCCGCAAGGGTATGTTTAGGTTTTGCTTTTTAATGCATTGCTGAACTAACGCTCCGTCAAAACTGATCCGTTCTATTTATCCGACCTTTCCGAACCTGTGTTATGAGCCCCTGTTTCAGGGGCTCATAACAGATACTTTTTTCGCTTCCTTGCGAATTCCGGCGGGCGGGCCTAGTTATTTGTTTTTCTGATTCTGCTCGCGCTCTTTGTTTTGATCGCAGTCTTTGTTTTAGTTGCGCTTTTTGCTTTGGAAGCAGTTTTGGTTCTGCTTACCTTTCTGGTTTTGGCGGCGCTTTTGGTTTTGCTTATGTACGAGGCTTTTCTCGTATGCTTGACTTTGTTCACGCGCTTGACGCGATGGATCTTTCTGGCGCGCGCGGTATGACTCATATTCCTGCTAATGCCGTCGCCTTGCGCTAACAGACTTGATGTCGCACGGTGGCTGCCGCAACCAAGTTGATAAGGCGGAGGGCTGAATGAGTTGGCTCGTATGGAATAAATATCTCTTGATGGATTATCGCTAAATCTTTTGGCAAAGCTGGCATCCATGATCTGAGTCATTAGCTGATAGCGTTCCTTGCTGGTCATTCCACCTAATACTACGCCGATCAGTCGTTGACCATTCTGATGCGCTGATGCCATCAGGTTATAGCCCGATCCGCAGGTAAAGCCGGTCTTCATGCCCTCAGCGCCAGGATAATTCTTCACGAAAGCATTGATGCTGCGCAAAGTGGTGCCCTTGTAATCGAAACTTTGAGCGGAAAAAAATTGATAATAAACAGGAAAATCGCGCTGGATCCGCCATGCCAAAATCGCAAGATCCCGCGAGGTGGTGACTTGCAAATCATTAGGAAGCCCGGTTGCATTCATGAATCGAGTGCTGCTCATCCCTAATGAGCGTGCTTTTGCGGTCATCATTGCACCGAAGTTTTCTTCGGTTCCTCCCAACTCTTCTCCAAGAACGACAGCTGCGTCATTCGCAGAGCGTGTGATTACGGCTAAGATAGCATCCCTGACAGTCAGTGTCTCTCCCTGCCTCAGGCCTAGTTTGCTGTTAGGCTGCCGTGCCGCATGCCAGGAAGCAGTCAACGTATCATACAGACTAATTTGCCCTTCTTTTAAAGCATCAAATGTCATGTAAAGTGTCATGACTTTTGTCAGGGATGCCGGGAACCAGCGTTGGTTAGCCTCTACTTCGTGCAATATGCTGCCGTTATCGGCATCGATAACAATGGCGGAATGTCGTCCATAACTGATTTCAGATACGAAAAACAAAAGGAATGGCAATAAAATAAGTCGAATAAATTTCACGTTTAGTAATAGAGAATCTGGTTTTTTAATGAAATCAATAGTTAACGCATGGTTTCGGGTTGCTTTTACTAATCGATAATATAAGTGAAATTTGAATCCACATTATACCAAGGATTCGGTCGTAAATAATTTCCCTGGTTAATAGTAGGATGTGCCGACGTAAGGCCTGTCCTGAGCGCAGCTGAAGGGAGGCGCATTGTCCGCGAGTAATGCGCTTCACTGCGTTGCTTAAAGCGCCTACTCTTGGTCAGCAAATCCTATGCAAGATTCAAATTTTTGGAAGTAATTTTTAGCCAAATCCCAAGTGAACTATATATCACCGCCGGAATTGGCTTGAAATTTCCGGTTAAGTGCATTTTTTTTATTAGAAAACGCCCATAAAACAATAAGGTATATTTAATTTATCTTAGCGGCGTGCCTGTGAGTTAATTTATGTCACGCAAATGTTTAACTAATTTCTAGGTATTAGTTCATTATGAACAAGGCATGTGGCGAAGTTAACATGATTTTATACTAACTTTTCATTTAATGAAGAGTTACGCGCTTCCTGAGGGCAATGCAATTGTATGCATTGTTTGAGCAATTACAAAAATCCGTGTTGTTATTAGATTATCGTTAATATTCTTTACAAAGATAATGCGCGGCCTCAATTAACTATGAGTTTAATGCCAAGAATTTCTTAAGGTTCATGCCTAATTGATCATATAAGCATATTCTTTAATTCGGTCTGCACAAAATTTGTGGATTTCACAGGTATTCAGATTAAGGACGATTTCTAAACTTATTGCTATTACAAGCAATAAGTTTTTTTAAATATTATTAATATTCAATAAAATAGCTTAAATTTTTAATTTTGTAAGAAAAAATAATCAGAAAAGCTCATGATTCTTTTTTCTTTTTTGCGATTGATATTTCAATATGAATTCCATGCCAAAAATTACTCACCTTGATGCGTTGCTATTTGATAACCGTTTTATCCGCGAGTTGCCTGGTGACCCTGATGTTTCAAATAATCGCCGCCAGGTAATGGGTGCCTGTTATTCTCGTGTGTTGCCGACCAAGGTCGTCAAGCCAAAACTGATTGCCTATTCCAGAGAAGTTGCAGCTCAGCTGGATTTGGCTCCAGAAATTTGTGAGTCGGATTATTTTGCCGATGTATTTACAGGCAACAGATTGTCGGTGGGCATGGAGCCCTATGCGGCCTGTTATGGCGGGCACCAATTCGGTAATTGGGCAGGGCAATTGGGCGATGGAAGGGCTATTAATCTGGGCGAGGTCCTCAATCGTCAAGGGCAGCGGTTGGTTTTGCAACTCAAAGGCGCCGGCCCTACGCCATACTCGCGTATGGCAGACGGTCTGGCTGTATTGCGCTCGTCAGTACGCGAATTTTTGTGCAGCGAAGCTATGCATCATCTGGGCGTGCCGACCACACGGGCTTTGAGCTTGACATTGACTGGTGAAAGCGTGATTCGGGATATGTTCTATGACGGCAATCCAACGGCTGAGCCGGGAGCTGTCGTGTGCCGGGTGGCGCCTTCCTTTACGCGTTTCGGCAGTTTTCAGATTTTTACGGCGCGCGGCGATATCAAACTGCTCAAAGAGTTGGTGGATTACACGATTCGAACTGATTTTCCGCATTTAGGCGAACATTCGCCAGCGGTTTATCTGGCCTGGTTTGAGGAAATCTGCCGTAAGACAGCCGAGATGATTGTGCACTGGCAGCGTGTGGGATTCGTTCACGGCGTCATGAATACCGACAATATGTCTATCCTCGGGCTCACTATCGACTATGGACCTTATGGTTGGCTGGAGAATTATGATCCTGACTGGACGCCCAACACGACCGATGCTTCAGCGCGCCGTTATCGTTTCGGCAATCAGCCGCAGATCGCCTTTTGGAATCTGGCGCAACTGGCCAATGCCATTTATCCGTTGATCGAACAAGCCGATCTGATGCAGCAGGCGATCAATGTTTATGCTGAAAGCTTTGAGAAAGGCTGGCAGGATATGATGGCCAGTAAGTTGGGCTTGAGAGCCTTTGACAATTCATTAAGCACGGAATTATTGGCTATATTACAGTTGGTTGAAACGGATATGACTATTTTCTATCGCAAGCTGGCCATGATGAATATCGATAATGGATCGCCTGAGGATATCAGCGATGAAACACTGATAATGCCGCTGATGGAAGCTTATTATGTACCGGAGCAATTAACCCCTCAGTATAGAGAGCGCATTGGTCATTGGTTAAGAAATTACATGCGGCGAATCCAGAAGGAAGAAACGCCGGATCAGGAAAGAAGAGTGCGCATGAATTCGGTAAATCCTAAGTATGTGCTGCGAAATTACTTGGCTCAATCGGCTATCGACAAAGCCGGGCATGGCGACTATTCAATGATTGATGAGTTACTGCAATTGCTGCGGCATCCGTATGATGAACAGGTCGGCAGGGAAGCGTTTGCTGTAAAACGTCCGGATTGGGCAAGGAAACGCGCCGGTTGTTCGATGTTATCGTGCAGTTCATAGACAAGGTGGATCGGGTTTATTGGCTTTTAGGTGTTTTAGCGGTTTGTAATGGATTTATAAAATAACATTAACATCGGGAAAACAAGGGGGTATATGTAATGGAATTTATATTTTAATATATTCTAATATACAAAAATAACTTGGTTATATTGTGCAATAAAAGCTTACAGTATCAGTCGGTCTTTGTTGAGAAAAGCTTGATTTTATGGTGTAATGCCGCTGTTTTACGTCTTAATATGCCTCTTGTTTTGCCGTTCTTAAAATAGGGGGAAAGTTTCACAGCATTGCTTGGAGAATAGGCTTATTAACTATGCAATTTACTATTAAAAAAGGTTTGGACTTACCCATAACGGGGGAGCCCAAACAAGTTATTGAGGATGGCAATGAGGTTAAGTCCGTTGCTGTCCTGGGGATGGATTATGTAGGCATGAAGCCTACTATGATGGTCAGTGAAGGGGATAAGGTCAAACTAGGCCAGATACTTTTCAGTGACAAGAAAAATCCTGGCGTTAATTTTACTTCGCCTGGGGCGGGCGTCGTGAAATTCATCAATCGGGGTGCTAAACGGGCTTTACAATCAGTCGTGATTGAACTGCAGGGAAATGCGGAAGAGGCATTCACTAAATATGAAGAGCCTAAGTTAAATGATTTAACGGCGGAGCAGGTTAAAGAAAATTTGTTGGCATCAGGCCTGTGGACATCCTTGCGTACACGTCCGTATGGAAAAATTCCAGCAATTGACAGCACCCCTCATTCCATTTTCGTAACGGCGATCGATACCAGTCCTTTAGCGGCTGACCCTGTCGTTATCATTAAGGCGCGCGGCAATGATTTTGCCAATGGATTAGCTGTTGTTTCCAAGCTGACGGCCGGTAAAACCTATGTTTGCAAGGCTACCGGCGCCGATATCGCCACAGGCAATACGCCTTCAGTGGTCGTTGCGGAGTTTTCAGGTCCGCATCCTGCAGGGTTGCCCAGCACGCATATCCACTTCATCGATCCTGTCAATGCGGAAAAGTTCGTCTGGCATCTGGATTACCAGGCCGTGATGGCAATTGGCGCGTTGTTTACAACCGGCAAGTTGAATGTTGAAAGAGTTGTGTCATTAGCGGGGCCAACCGTCAAAAATCCAAGACTGATTCGTACCCGTGTCGGTGCCAATACCGAGGACCTGGTTGCCGGCGAGTTGGATGAGAGCGTTGAAAACCGCGTAATTTCAGGTTCTGTCTTATATGGGCATCGAGCAGCAGACTGGGCTGCCTATTTGGGTTATTACAATAATCAGATTTCGGTGCTGCAAGAAGGCCGTGCGCGCGAATTATTTGGCTGGATTGTTCCTGGTAAAGACAAATACTCTGCGCTGGATGTTTATACCTCAAGCGTTGATCGCAAAACCGGCCGCAAGTTTCCATTGACAACAAACAAAAATGGCAGCAACCGGGCGATTGTTCCGGTCGGCATTTATGAGACTGTGATGCCCTTGGATATCTTGCCTACGCCATTAATGAAATCACTGGTGGTAGGTGATACGGATCAGGCTCAATTACTGGGCTGTCTGGAACTTAATGAGGAAGATATGTCCTTGTTAACTTTTGTCGATCCGGGCAAACATGACTTCGGTCCCGTGCTGAGAGCGAATTTAACTAAAATTGAGAAGGAAGGATAATGTCGGCTAGAGATTTCTTAGATAGCATAGAGCCGCATTTTACAAAAGGCGGTAGGTTTGAAAAGTACTACGGTCTCTATGAGATGGTGGATACTTTCATCTATACACCCTCTGATGTAACACGCGGCACAACGCATGTTCGTGATGGCAATGACCTGAAACGGACCATGACTTTTGTTGTGATAGCAACATTTTTCTGTATTTTGATGGCTTTCTATAACACAGGCTATCAAGCCAATGTGGCTATGGAGACAATGGGGCTGGAAAAGGCGGATAACTGGCGCAGTATCCCCATGATGATATTCGGATACAGCCCATATAACCCACTGTCATGCCTGGTTCATGGCGCTCTGTACTTTCTGCCTGTCTACATTGTGACACTGGCTGTCGGCGGTATCTGGGAAGTTTTGTTTGCCACAGTGCGTGGACATGAAGTTAACGAAGGCTTCCTGGTTTCGTCAATGTTGTATTCATTGATTCTGCCGCCTGAGATCCCTTTATGGCAGGTCGCTTTGGGTATTTCATTCGGCATTGTTATCGGCAAGGAAGTATTCGGCGGTACCGGTAAAAACTTTCTGAACCCGGCGTTGACTGGTCGTGCCTTTTTGTTCTTCGCCTATCCTGCTTCCATGTCAGGTGATTCTGTATGGGTCGCTGTGGACGGTTTTACTGCGGCAACGCCTTTGAGCCTTGCATCAGCAGGCGGCGTTGAAGCAATTAAGGAAGGTTATGGCTGGCTGCAGGCTTTCTTCGGCTTTATTCCAGGTTCTATGGGCGAGACCTCCGCTTTTGCCATTTTGCTTGGCGCCGCATTCCTGCTTTATACGCGTGTGGCATCTTACAGGATCATGGCCGGCGTCATGATCGGCATGATAGCGACATCGTTGTTGTTGAACATCGTAGGCAGTGAAACTAATCCGATGTTTGCATTGCCTTGGTATTGGCATCTGGTTTTAGGCGGCTTTGCTTTTGGTACTGTCTATATGGCAACTGATCCCGTAACAGCGGCCGTTACTGACACAGGCCGGTGGTTATATGGGCTATTAATTGGTGTGATGGTAGTGATAATTCGCGTCATCAATCCTGCTTTCCCGGAAGGCATGATGCTGGCGATTCTGTTTTCCAATATGTTTGCACCGATCATTGATTATTTTGTCGTTCAGGCAAACATTAGAAGAAGGGTGAAACGTCATGCCTAACGCAGTTAAAAAATGTGAACATTACGAAAAATTTAAAGTTTACCGCGATAAAATTTTGGCACTGAGCAATGATAGTTTAGAAAAAACTATCGCTATCGCATTGTCACTGTGTTTGTTCTGCGCGGTTCTGGTGGCATTCGCGGCTGTCGCATTGAAGCCATTGCAATTCGACAATAAAGAGCTCGACATGAAGAAGAATATTCTTGATGTAGCGGGTTTATTGGAAGCCGATACTGATATCGACAAAGCTTTCGAGGAGCAGATTGAAGCCAAACTGGTTGATATTGAAACGGGTGAATATGTAGAGAATATGGATTCAGCGGCTTACGATCAACGTAAAGCGGCGAAAGATCCAGCGCAAAGCATCGCCATTCCTGCTGGTAAGGATATTGCGCACATCCGTGCAAAAGCCAAAATTGCTAAAGTTTACTTAGTCAAAAACGGCGACGATATTCAATCCATTATTCTGCCTGTGAATGGTTATGGCTTGTGGTCAACGCTGTACGGATTTATTTCCCTGGCAGCTGATGGACAAACTGTACAAAGCATTAACTTTTACGATCAAGCCGAAACACCGGGCCTGGGCGGTGAAGTTGTAAATCCTAACTGGCGTGCCCTGTGGAACGGTAAAAAAGTTTATTCTGAATCCGGAGAGCCTGCTTTAGGTTTAGTCAAGGGTGTAGTAGACAAGAATAAACCAGGATCTGAATACCAGGTGGACGGTTTGGCTGGCGCGACTTTAACAAGCAATGGTGTAAGCAATCTTATTAAATACTGGATGGGCAACGAAGGTTTTGCGCCGTATTTAAATAAAGTAAGAAAGGCTGGAGAGAATAAATCATGAGTGCAGTAATAACTGACGAAACAAAAAAAGTATTGACCGAACCATTGGTCAATAACAATCCGATTACGTTGCAGGTTCTGGGGATTTGTTCTGCTCTGGCGGTAACATCTCAGATGTCTACATCGCTGATCATGGCGCTCGCGCTGACATCCGTAACGGCTTGCTCAAGCGCGGCGATCAGCGCCATCAGAAACCATATTCCAAGCAGTATACGTATTATCGTGCAGATGATCATTATTGCGTCTTTGGTAATTGTGGTCGATCAAATCCTGAAAGCATTTGCTTTTGAAGTAAGTAAGCAATTGTCCGTATTTGTGGGTTTGATTATTACCAACTGTATCGTTATGGGACGTGCTGAAGCGTATGCGATGAAAAATCCGCCTTTAGCAAGTTTTATGGATGGCATCGGTAACGGTTTGGGTTACAGCTTGATTCTTGTTCTTGTGGCTTTCTTTAGAGAGACCCTGGGTTCAGGTAAATTATTGGGCTTTGAAGTATTCCATTTGTCAAAAGACGGCGGATGGTATGATCCCAATGGTCTAATGTTGTTGCCTCCTAGCGCTTTTTTTATCATTGGTTTGATTATTTGGGCCATTCGACAAGCGAAACCAGAGCAGGCTGAAAAGGCGGATTTCAAAATCATGTCGATAGCTCATGGTGAAGGAGGGCATCACTAATGGAAGCTTATATTAGCTTATTTGTAAAAGCGGTTTTTATTGAAAACCTGGCTCTTGCTTTCTTCCTGGGTATGTGTACATTCCTGGCGGTTTCCAAGAAGATTTCGACGGCTATGGGGTTGGGCATCGCAGTAATGGTCGTACAAACCATTACGGTGCCTGCCAACAATATTATTTACCATACGCTGTTAAAAGAAGATGCGCTGTCATGGATGGGCATTACCGGTGTGGACTTAAGCTTTTTAGCGCTGTTAAGCTGTATCGGTATGATTGCCGCCTTGGTACAGATTCTGGAAATGATTCTGGACAAGTTTTTCCCGGCTCTCTATTCGGCATTAGGTATTTTCTTGCCGTTGATTACCGTGAACTGCGCCATTCTTGGCGGAAGCTTGTTCATGATAGAGCGTGATTATAACCTTGGTGAAAGTGTGACCTATGGTATCGGCAGTGGTTTCGGCTGGGCATTGGCTATTACGGTTATTGCCGGTGTGCGCGAAAAACTGAAATACAGCGATATCCCAGCCGGTTTACAAGGTTTGGGCATCACATTTATTACTGCGGGTCTGATGTCGCTTGGCTTCATGGCTTTCTCTGGAATCCAACTATAAGAAGGTAGCATAATGCTGGAAATTGCATTAGGGATTATTATTTTCACGGTCATCGTGATTGCGTTGGTATTTGTTATTATCGGCGCAAAAAATAAACTGGTTGCCTCCGGGGACGTTGAAATTCTGATCAATGATGAAAAGAAAATTCATGTGCCTGTGGGAGCAAAATTATTAACGGCGCTGGCCGATAACGGCTTGTTCGTTCCGTCAGCTTGCGGCGGCGGCGGTACTTGCGCTCAATGTCGGGTAAAAGTACATTCAGGCGGCGGTGAAATTCTGCCGACTGAAACATCGCATATTACTAAACGTGAAGCGGCCGAAGGCGAGCGTCTTTCTTGCCAGGTCACGGTTAGAAACAATATGGAAATTGAAGTCGAAGACGATGTTTTCGGCGTCAAGAAATGGGAATGTACTGTTAAATCCAACCACAACGTGGCGACTTTCATTAAAGAGCTGGTGCTGGAATTGCCTGAAGGTGAAGAAATCAAATATCGCGCAGGCGGTTACATTCAGATTGAATGTCCTTCGCATGTGGCTAAATACAGCGATTTTGACATCGAAGAAAGATTCCGTGACGATTGGAATAAATACAACCTGTGGCGTTATGTCTCCGACGTAAAAGAGTCGGCTTTGCGCGCTTATTCCATGGCTTCTTATCCTGAAGAAAAAGAAATTATGCTGAACGTGCGTATCGCGACGCCGCCTCCAGGTGCTCCCGATAGCGTGCCGCCAGGCATCATGTCTTCTTATATCTTTAACTTGAAGCCAGGCGATAAATGTATCGTTTCCGGCCCTTATGGCGAATTCTTCGCCAAAGATACCGATGCCGAAATGGTCTTTATCGGTGGCGGTGCGGGTATGGCGCCTATGCGCTCACATATCTTCGACCAGTTGCGCAGGCTGAAGTCCAAGCGCAAGATGACGTTCTGGTATGGCGCACGAAGCAAACGCGAAATGTTCTATGTTGAAGATTTCGACATGCTGGCCAAAGAAAATGACAACTTTGAATGGCATGTGGCTCTGTCTGACCCATTACCTGAAGATAACTGGACAGGTTATACCGGCTTTATTCACAATGTACTCTTTGAAGAGTTCATAAAGAACCATCCGGCGCCTGAAGATTGTGAGTTTTACATGTGCGGACCTCCAATCATGAACTCCTCAGTCATCAACATGCTGTTGGAAAACGGCGTTGAACCAGAGAATATCTTCCTGGATGACTTTGGTGGTTAAGTAAGGCATAAAATCTCCCCCGCAAGGATAAATTTCCTGCGGGGGAGGATTAGTGGAATCACATGAAAACTATCAAACAGCGACGAGGAGTATGGCTTGGTCTGCTCCTCGTTTTTTTATTGTCGGCATGCGGCAATGAAGCAGAAGAGTACCCGTTCATCTACTCAGGATTAACAGAGGGTACCAGTTTCCATATTAAAGTCAGTAAATTGCCTGAATCAGTGGTTTCAGAGCAACTGAAACATCAAATCATGGCTCTTTTGGATGAGATAAATGGACAGATGTCCACTTATCTGGAAGATTCGGAACTGTCCAGTTTTAATCAGAACACTTCGACTGATTGGGTGCCCGTCTCCGTGCCTTTATTTGCAGTATTGAAAGAAGCACAAAGAATTAGCCGATTGACCAACGGTGCCTTTGACGTAACCGTGGGGGCTCTGGTCAATTTGTGGGGATTCGGGCCTGATCCAATGAAATTTGTCGCACCTGACGATGCGCTGATACAGGAGCGATTGAACAAAATTGGCTATAAATATCTAAGTATTAAAGAGGAAGAATCGTTAGCTGTTAAAAAAGCGATACCGGATTTATATGTAGATTTATCGGCTATAGCAAAAGGCTACACTGTGGATCAGGTAGGCTTGTTATTGGAAAAGAATGGCATAACCGACTATATGGTTGAAATTGGCGGAGAGATAAGAGTAAGAGGGAAAAATGCCAATGCCGAGCCTTGGCATATAGCTATTGAGAAGCCAACACCGGACAAAAGAGTGATAGAGAAAGTGGTTGGCATTTCCGATATAGCTATGGCAACTTCCGGGGATTATCGGAATTTTTTCGAAGGTGACGGCGTACGTTTTTCCCATACTATCGATCCAAGAACAGGCCTCCCCATAACGCATAAGCTCGCGTCCGTTACGATCCTGAGCAAAACGACGATGGAAGCCGATGCGCTGGCAACCGCTATTATGGTGTTGGGTCCGGATGAAGGTTATAAATTTGCCGAGCACAATAATATAGCGGCACTATTTATTATTAAAAAAGATTCGGGTTTTTACGAAAAAAGCACGCGAGCCTTTACTGGCTTTACAGAATTGAAAAGGTAACATCATGACTTATTTTCTTGTAACTTTTGTATTTATGCTTGTTGTCATTGCAATAATGGCGATAGGGGTTATTTTTGGCAGAAAGGCTATTAAAGGATCATGCGGCGGCGCTAATAACGGAAATTGCATATGCGTTGAAAAATGTGATAAAAGGAAAAAGCTAGAGGCTGAAGGAAAAGTTTAGGACAGTTCTGCAGGGATTTGCATAAGCAGGACGGCAGGCTCTGAAGTGAAATAATAAATTACAATGAGGAGTTCGTTATGTTAGCTAAAATCACCGTTGCAGATTATATGACCAAGCATCTGGTTACTTTGACTAAAGAAACCAATGTTTTTGATGCTATAAAGAAACTGTTGGATCATAGAATTACTAGCGCCCCGGTGCTTGACAATCATGGCCAGTTGATCGGCATGCTCTCGGAAAATGATGTGATGCAGGTTGTTGCGGAAAACGTTTACGATCAGGGCATGGGCGGTAAAGTCGGCGAATATATGACAAAAGACGTAATTCGTGTTGAGTCTGACTCATTTATTGTTGACGTGGCGGAAAAATTTCAGCAATCCAAAGACAGAAGCTTTCCTGTTTTTGAAGATACTGAGCTGGTAGGCATTGTCAGCCGGACTGATGTTTTAAGAGCATTGGCTTCGCTCGAATCTTAAATAAAGTAAAGTTTAGGGATTAATTTTCATTGGATGAAGAGCGGCACGTTTTTTTGGCATGACTATGAGACATTCGGAACAGACCCGCGGAGAGACAGGCCTGTCCAGTTTGCCGGTATTCGGACCGATTATGATTTCAATATTGTAGACGACCCTCTCGTCGTTTATTGCCAACCATCGGCAGATTCACTGCCGCATCCCGACGCCTGTGTTATCACAGGAATTACCCCCCAGTTTGCCGAGCAAAAAGGCATTTGCGAAGCGGAATTCACGCGACTGATTCATCAGCAGTTGTCTCAGCCTAATACCTGTACTGTCGGCTATAACAGTATCCGTTTCGATGACGAAGTAACACGCAATTGCCTTTACCGAAATTTTTATGATCCTTATGCGCGTGAATGGCAAAATGGTAATTCACGCTGGGATCTGATCGATCTGGTCAGGGCCGCGCGTGCTCTGCGTCCTGAGGGCGTACACTGGCCAGTTAATGAAGATGGAAGACCCTGTTTCAGGCTCGAAGAGTTAACCCAAGCGAATGGCATTGAGCATTCAGCTGCGCATGATGCGCTCTCCGATGTGTATGCCACTATAGCGATAGCCAGGCTAGTCAGAAAAGCCCAGCCAAAACTGTATCAGTTTTTACTGCAGCATCGGATTAAATCCGAGGTGCTTAATTTGCTGCAACTCGGCAGCTTTAAGCCGCTTGTGCATATTTCAGGCAAATACGCAGCGATCAAGAATTGCCTTGCTGTCATTTTACCTGTTTGTAAACATCCGACCAACAGTAATGGCATTATTGCTTACGACCTTTCTATAGACCCTGAACCCATGCTGTCGTTACCTGTTGAAGAAATTCAGCAGAGGATCTTTACAGCAACCAGCGAATTGCCGGAAGGCGTTGAAAGAATACCGCTAAAAACGGTTCATATTAATAAATGTCCGGTGCTGGCTCCGGTATCTGTTATTAGGCCGAATGATGCCGAGCGGCTGGAAATCGACCTGGCTTTCTGTTATGCCAGTATTGAAAAGATTAAGGCGGCAACTAACCTGGAAACGAAACTTTCGGCCGTTTTTAGTCACGACTACGCAGAGCAGGAATATGATCCGGACTTGGCGCTTTATAGCGGCGGGTTTTTCTCTGAATCAGATAAACAAAAAATGGCGAGGATCAGGGGTATGGCGCCGGATCAATTGGCAAAAGCGATTTTTGATTTTACCGATGCCCGCTTGCCGGAGATGTTATTTAGATACCGGGCGCGTAACTATCCGAAAGCTCTAACTCATGAAGAGACGCAGAGATGGCATGAATTTTGTGGAAACCGGTTAACAGGCCGACGGGCTGGCGCCGGGATTCTGCTTGGCGATTATTTCAATCGCCTTGAAGAACTTAAAGGTAATGGAAATATTAACCCCGATATAATCACAGCACTGGAAGCATACGCTTTCGAGAAAATGGAACGGTTCGGCGTTAAGTTAGTTTGAGAAATATTTTGCAAAATTAATTTTATATTCAGTTGTATCAGTCAAGATAACTGTTCCGCTCATAAGCTTGGATTAAGAATGCGCTAACTGATGCCAGTTGCATGGAGTTGGCATATAATGGGTGGTTCAGTTTATATGTTTCCATAAGGAAGTTAATCACATGAAGAAAATTATTTTATTTCCAGCTTTACTGTTCTTTTTTACTTCAGCTGTTAATGCGCACGGTCCTGTACGCCAGAAAGCTGAAGAAGAAATCACCATCAATGCGCCTGCCGAAAAAGTCTGGGGCATCATCAAAGACTTTGGCGATATGTCCTGGCTCCCTGCTATCAAAGACACCAAAGCCGATAAAGGCAACGAGAAAGGTTCAGTCCGTGTTTTGACTTTGAAAGATGGCGGTACAATTACCGAAGAATTGAAAAAGCATGACGATAAAAAAATGACGTATGCTTATAAAATCACTGACATGAGCACAGCAAAAACCATCAATCATGCCGGCGCTGAAGAGAAAGTGCCCGTTTTGCCGGTTGACAATTATGCGGCCAGCATTGATGTAGAAGGCAAAGGCAATACTTCAGTTGTGTCCTGGAAAGCGGCTTACTACCGCGCTTACATGAACAACAATCCGCCTGCGGAAATGAATGAAGAAGCTGCTAACACGGCTGTGACAGCTATTTTAAAATCAGGTTTGGAAAATCTGAAAACCTTGGCTGAAAAGTAAGGGTTTACGCGTGTTCCGAGTGAACCACATGGCTGTAGCGATGGCGGTCGCTACAGCCTTCTTATCAGCATCGGTTATGGCGGAGCCTTTCGCCTATATCAGTAATCAATTGGCGGACAGCGTTTCCATCATCGATACGGAAAAAGGTACGGTAGTCGGTACGATTGCCGTTGCCGGCAAGCCTGCCGGTGTTGCCGTTGCACCGGACGGTAACAGAATTTATGTCAGCGCCCCGGAAGCGAAAGGCTTTGCTGTTCTGGATGCAGTAAATCGCAGAGTTATTTCTGAAGTCGCAGTCGGCGATGGTGCTTTAGGCATTGCTACCGCGCCGGACGGCAAGCGCATCTATGTGGCGGACTGGTATAAGAATACCGTATCAGTGATTGACGCCGACACTTTAACGATCGTAGAAACCATTATCGTGGGCAAGTCGCCGTCCGGCTTGATGGTGAGTCCCGATAATCGCTGGTTATATGTCGCTAATCGGCTGGATGATTCAGTCTCGCAGATCGATCTGGACAAATTGACGATCAGAAATACTACAAAGGTTGGCGCGCACCCATTTGGCCTGACTGTTGATAGCAAAGGCGAGCGCATCTATGTTGCCAATGTGGAAAGCGATGATGTAACGGTATTGGAAAAAAGCCATCTAAAACGCATTGCGACAGTCAAAGTAAATAGCCGTCCTTATGCTGCGGCCCTGGCGAAGGGCGACAGTCTTTTATTTGTCACCAATCAGGATGACGGCTCGGTTTCGGTCATTGATACTGCCGCATTAAAAGAAATCGCCCTGATTGATGTCGGCGATAAGCCGGAAGGCATTTATACGCATCCGGATGATCGGCATGTTTATGTGGCGAACTGGTTTGACAGCAATGTTTCCGTGATCGACGCACAGACATTGGAAGTGGTTGATACGATCCAGACCGGTGAAGGCAGTCGCGCGTTCGGGCAATTCATCGCCAAATAACATGGCTTCGGATAAGTGCCGGAAAATTGCAGAACTATTGTTTCAAGTGGAAGTTCAGTTACGGCAGCTGAATTATTGGCAGGATTCTTTACCTCCGGCTGAGGCGCTTTCGAGTGAACTGCCTTTTAGCTGCGATACTTTGGATTTCCCTCAATGGCTGCAATTTATATTTCTGCCAAGAATGCAGGCATTGATCGAATATGCGGCGCCGTTGCCGACTGCTTGCGCTATTGCGCTTTATGCCGAGGAATATTTCAGACATGATGCCAATCTACAAACTTTATTGGCGCATCTGGCCGAAATTGATACACTGCTCACCGATTTGTAATAACGTGGAGCTAATATGGCTGAAACTGTAGATGAATTGACTGTAACTTATGAAGATGGCGGGATTGAGACAGTCAAAGAGCTGGATAAAAAAGTGCTGACCAAAGGTGCCTGGGCTACGGTCATGTTCCGTTATCAGGATTGGGATCGCGCCAAAGGGGAATATGGTCCTGATAAATATACCATTCGCCGCTATCAGAAACGCAACGGCGAATACCAGCAAAAATCAAAATTCAATATTTCCAGCAAGGAGCAGGCAAAGGGCATTATTGAGGCGCTGGAAGAGTGGATAGAAAAAGAATAGTCCCAGAGCCACTGGTTGTAGGCTAATTAATCCAGCCATTCAATAATATGATCTTCCAGGTCATCAGCCTCTGATTCCTTTATCGCATAACTACTGATTGAGATACCTGCTTCCTGCACGCTTTCGGCATTTCCTGAAACCAGAGGATGCCAGTCAGGAAGCTCTCCGCCATCATTGAGCAAGCGGTAGGCGCAGGTTGATGGCAGCCAATT
>CAYPJI010000014.1:17206-17853 GCA_964411045.1 uncultured Methylobacter sp.
GGCTGTCTTAAATCAATGCACTCGGGCACTACAGTGAAGCGGTCGGCGTAGTGGGTGCATCGGCAGGTTTCCAGGTCTATCTGGTCGCAGGCGGCGCTGGTGAAATAGATATCACCGGTATCTTCGTCTTCCAGCTTGTTCAGGCAACATCTGCCGCAGTTATCGCACAACGACTCCCATTCTTCGGCCGTCATTTCAATCAGTTTTTTGGTTTTCCAGAAGCTCATAAATGTATTCTTTCCATTAAATAACACAGGCAGTCCTGCCTGATCACATGTTCATCCAGTGTCAGCATGGAAGGCATGGTGTGATTTCGGTTTATCAATAAATCGCCGTTTTCAATAGAGAAACATTTTTCAGTCACATCATTTCCGTGTTCATCCTGAGCGATGACCGGTATCAGTGAGTTGAATCTGGAAGTTCCCCATACAGTACCGGCTGGAATCTCGGTAAAGTTCATGCGTTCAAGGTCTTCATTCAGCAAAAGATCGGCATCGGCTCGATTAAAGCTGAAATTGATTTTTTCATGCACCTTGACCTGGGCGATCGTATGAAAAAGGTCAATATCCTGAGGCTGAACCTGATGATGTGACAATTCAACAAGATGCAGGCAACTGTTCAGGTACTCAAGCACATGTTCGACGCCA
>CAYPJI010000015.1:0-973 GCA_964411045.1 uncultured Methylobacter sp.
GCGCGTTTAGCGATAGAGCGAGGGTCGCGCTCGTAGCCTTGCATGTTGCTGGGCTCAATGATGTCACAGCGCAAGATCAGGGTGTTGTCGTCGAAGAACGGGTCCATGACCGCAGTAGACGGATCGGGCATCAGGATCATGTCGGATTCGTCGATGCCTTTCCAGCCGGCGACTGATGAACCGTCGAACATGTTGCCTTCTTCGAAGGTGTCTTCATCGATGCTATGAGCCGGGAAGGTGACGTGCTGCTCTTTGCCGCGCGTGTCGCAAAAGCGAAAATCGACGAATTTCACGTCGTTTTCTTCGATCATTTTAAGTACTTTTTCTACGGACATTTATTTTGTCTCCTGGAGGGTTTTAAAGGGGGGGTATAAAAGGCAAACGGTATAAAATACCTTTTTTTTGAAGGCTTAGCTACTAGAAAAAGGCGCAACAAGCCCGGTGTTAGTGCGTCGCCTGAAACATAAAACACGTCCTTGTGTTGCATAAAATTTAAGAGCCGGGGGTTAAAAACGAACGATTGCATCGGCTGAAATCAGGACCTGGTTATAGCTTAAACCATCGTTATAGGCGCTGTTTTCGATGGAATGGTCGTATCTGACTTCGGGGCGCAGCGTCAGCCAGGATAAGGGCTTGTAGTTGGCGCCTACAGTAGCAGCCAGATAATGGCCTTTGTTGCCGTTGACCCTGATGCCGTCTTCGTCGCGGAACCATTCAAAGCGTGCGCCAACGCCAACTTTGTCGGATACATCATAAGTCAGGTACTGGTTGATGCCGTACCATTTTGCTGAATCAGCGCTTTGCGATTTTTCTTCTATGCCCATATCGTGTTGCAGCTTGTAATGCAGCTTGTCGGTGATGTCGCGGCTTAACAACATGGTATACAGCGTACGGTTGTGTTCGTCATTTTTATTGACATCGCCGGTAATCACGGTAAATGTCAGTGATGTTTTTTTATCGTCGGTCGTATAGG
>CAYPJI010000015.1:983-6231 GCA_964411045.1 uncultured Methylobacter sp.
CTGAAAGAATGAATCCCATCCCGATACAACACCGGCGGAAATGCTGATGTTTTCGTTAACAGGATAAGACGATAGGATGCCGGTATGCGTGAACGGTTCGCCATATTGCATCGTGTAGGCATGAGAGAAGAAAAAATTATCAGGTGCGGTGACGGTCTCGAAGCCATGGGGCGTATAGAAATGGCCAATCTTGGTCGTGATGCCATTGCCTATCGGCGCGAAAACCGTCGCATAGACTTGCGGGAACGCGAGTTTGTAAAGGCGCGAGGAACCGTCCGTGATCAGGTTGTCGTCAAAGTTAGCCTGCGTGGTGTAGAAGGCGTCTATGCCATAGGCGATATCGGCCCGAAACCCCGCATCCCATTGGCTGCCTCCGGCGTCAACGGCTCTTTCGATAAAGCCGTACAATTGATGGGCATTGAATTCGTTGGCGCGATTGTTGAATGTGACAGGGCCGTTTGTTCTGCTTTCAGGATCATCAGGATTGCCCGCGATACCGGCCGAGGCCCAGCCGCCGACATTGATGCCCAGGCTTTTCATGGGCGCAGCTTCATTAATGTTGAAACCAGTCAGGCTTTCAACCGCGCCTTTGTCGTCCGCCTGTGCCAGTGATGAGCAAAGCAGGGCGCTGCACAAAGTCAGTGGCCAACCGTTATATTTTTTGTGATGAGTCAGCATAAATATTGCCTTTTGTCAGGTTCTTATCAAACATCCCAGGAAAATCATAGAGTAGGGATGCCAGCTTGATCTAAATTTTAAGTCCACTGGTAAAACTAATTTCAAATAGAGTTGTTTGTATTCCAAAATGGGATTTTATTAATACACTTAAGATTATAAATGCAAGATGCGGGCCAAATATGCTTAAGCGGGATTGCGTTGATAAATATAAAGAATCAGGCAGAATTAATATTATCGGTTTGAGTCAAAATGGTGCAAAAAAAATTTATTTGATCCAGATTGGTGCATCAGGTGTCGCCGGCTGACTTTGTATTTCAGCCATAAGGAGTGCGCAGAACATACCTTATGCCAATGAATTTTTTGTTTTACTGCAGACATTAAGTTGAATCATTCTCGGCGTTAGCTATGTATCAAAGCAAATCAATTAGTCGGAAGAGCTTTGCGATGATTTCAGGTATACGTGGCTCAGGGCGGATATAAAGTTCGGATGACTTAATAGCTTCAAAATGGTGCTTATAAATCCCTATTTGCACTGGAGTTGTGCGGCCTTTTTTCAAAAAACCTCAGCTTTATCAGTATTTATCGGGATTTTTTTCTTGGCACAGTCTGTGCATTGGATATTCCAACAGTTAACGTAAGCAATGAGGTGTTGTATGAAACTGATAACCGCTATTATCAAACCCTTCAAGCTGGACGACGTCCGTGAAGCCCTGTCCGATATAGGCGTTTCCGGCGTTACAGTGACCGAAGTCAAAGGATTTGGCCGTCAAAAAGGACATACCGAACTTTATCGTGGAGCTGAGTATGTGGTTGATTTTCTGCCTAAAGCCAAAGTGGAAGTCGCGGTAGGCGATCAGTTGCTCGATCAGGCCGTAGAGGTGATCACCAAAGCGGCTAGCACAGGCAAAATCGGAGACGGCAAGATTTTCGTCACCAATCTGGAGCAGGTGGTCCGGATTCGCACCGGCGAAACCGGCGATGAAGCATTGTAATTTAGGGGGAAATATGAAAAGACTCTTACACACCTTTGTATTGTTTATGTTGCTGAGTTTTGCGGGGCTTTCAGTCGCGGAAACGGAGGCGGCGTTAGTGGAAATCGCGCCAATAGCCACGCCGATCGAAAAGGGCGATACCGCCTGGATGATTGTGGCGACCGTGCTGGTCGTTCTGATGGTTGTGCCCGGCCTGGCGTTATTCTATGGCGGCATGGTGAGGGCCAAGAATATGCTGTCCATGCTGATGCAGGTGTTCGTGATTTTTTCGATGATGGCGCTGCTGTGGGCGATTTACGGTTACAGCATCGCATTCACCGAGGGCAACGCTTTCTTCGGCGGGCTCAGCAAGATGTTTCTTAAAGGCATAACACCGGATTCGGCAGCCGGGACATGGAGCAAGGGGGTGTATGTGCCTGAATATATTTATGTTGCCTTCCAGCTTACTTTTGCCGGCATCACGCCCGCGCTGATCGTTGGCGCCTTCGCCGAACGCGTCAAGTTTCCGGCGGTATTGCTGTTTGTGCTGATCTGGTTCACTTTCGCCTACCTGCCCATGGCGCATATGGTCTGGTACTGGGCGGGCGCTGATGCCTATACCGATGCAAATGCCGCTGAAGCCGCCGGCGCTACGGCAGGGTTCCTGTTCCAGAAAGGTGCGCTGGATTTTGCCGGCGGCACGGTGGTGCATATCAATGCCGGCATAGCCGGCCTGATTGGCAGCCTGATGATCGGCAAGCGTATCGGCTATAAAAAAGAATCCCTGGCGCCGCATAGCGTCACAATGACTATGGTCGGCGCGGCCTTGCTTTGGGTCGGCTGGTTTGGCTTCAATGTGGGCTCCAATCTGGAAGCCAACGGCTTGGCCGCCCTGGTTTTTGTCAATACGCTGCTGGCCAGTTCGGCGGCTGCGCTGGCATGGATGACGGCCGAATGGGCAGCTCGGGGCAAGCCGAGCATGCTGGGCGCGGCTTCAGGGGCTATTGCAGGGCTCGTCGCCATTACGCCCGCCTGCGGTTGGTCCGGCCCCATGGGCGCTATTGCCCTTGGACTGGTTTCTGGCGCTATCTGTTTCTGGTCAGTAACCAGCCTGAAAAGCCGGCTCGACTATGATGACTCGCTGGATGCATTTGGCGTGCATGGCATCGGCGGCATTATTGGCGCCCTGGGCACAGGCATTGTTGCCAGCCCGGCATTAGGCGGCACCGGCGTTTGGGACTATGTAACCAACAGCGTGGCCGAATACAGTATGGCCGGCCAACTCGCAAGCCAGGCATGGGGGGTCGGCATGGCGATCATCTGGTCCGGCTTGGTATCCTTCATTGCTATAAGATCGTGGATATGCTGATCGGATTGCGAGTCAGCGAAGAGGTTGAGCGTGCAGGCCTCGATGTCTCGGAGCATGGTGAATCGGCCTATAACCTTTAATTTCTAGGAGCTTCGGGATCGGTTAAAGCGGTCTTTGAAGCATTACGAAACGGTGAATAGAAGTCATAGATATCGGATAGAAGATGGGCGCGCCATGCGCCCGTTTTCGTTTGGATTGATACGGGATTCCCGGCATGCCCTGGCGGCCGGGCAATTGTATGTTGATTGATAATTCACTATGATGGCTGTTGATGTTATCCCTAATTTTCTTTTAATAATCGAGAGAAATCATGAAATTAATCACAGCAATCATTAAACCGTTCAAAATGGATGACGTAAGAGAGGCGTTATCTGAAATCGGCGTCTCCGGCGTGACGGCCACCGAAGTTAAGGGCTTCGGCCGTCAAAAAGGTCATACTGAGCTCTACCGGGGGGCAGAGTATGTAGTGGATTTTCTGCCTAAAGTTAAGCTGGAAATCGCGGTGCCGGACAGTATTTTGGATAAAGCGGTAGAAACAATCGTAAAAGCGGCCAGTACCGGCAAAATCGGTGATGGAAAAATCTTTGTCTCCAATCTGGAGCAGGTGATTCGGATCAGAACGGGTGAAACCGGGGAGGACGCTATTTAATTATGTCGGAAATAGAATGTTGTTTAAATTTGGTAAATTGTTTTTAGCTTTATTATTACTGCCGGAACTGGCTGTAGCCGGCGAGTTGAACCAGGCTAATACTGCCTGGGTGTTAACATCGACGACGCTGGTTTTGTTTATGACCATACCGGGGCTGTCACTGTTCTATGGGGGACTGGTCAGAAGCAAAAACGTGCTGTCGGTTTTGATGCAGTGTTTTTCAATTACCTGTCTGGTTTCCATGCTCTGGTTGGCCGGTGTCTATAGCCTGATTTTTTCTGATGGCGGCGATCTGCAAAAGCTGATAGGCGGTACATCGAAGTTTTTTTTACCGGATATCAGGACTGAGTCACTGACAGGCGATATTCCCGAAACAGTTTATTTCATGTTTCAAATGACATTCGCGATTATTTCGTCCGCACTGATCGTCGGCGGTTTTGCCGAGCGTATGAAGTTTTCGGCGATGCTCTGGTTCAGCGGTTTGTGGCTGATTCTCTGTTATCTGCCGGTCTGCCACTGGCTCTGGGGCGGCGGTTGGTTGGCCGATCTGGGGGCGATGGATTTTGCCGGCGGTATCGTGATTCACGTCAATGCCGGCGTTGCGGCTTTAGTGGCGGCGCTGGTGCTGGGCAATCGGCGCGGTTTTCCGACCACGGCCATGCCGCCGCATAACATGACCATGGTCGTGACGGGCGCCGGCATGTTGTGGGTGGGCTGGTTCGGTTTCAACGCCGGCAGCGCTCTGACGGCCAATGGCAATGCCGGCATGGCGATGCTGGTCACGCATATCGGTGCGGCTTCCGGTTCTTTGGCCTGGATGTTCATCGAATGGCAACATTTTGGCAAACCCAGTGTCCTAGGCATTGTGACGGGCATGGTAGCGGGCCTGGGCACGATTACACCGGCTTCCGGTTTCATAGGCCCGGCCGGTGCTTTGGCAATCGGCATTACGGCCGGTATTGTTTGTTTTTACGCGACTCATTATGTAAAGCGCACCCTGAGAATCGACGATTCATTGGACGTGTTTCCCGTGCATGGTGTAGGCGGAATTATGGGCTCGTTATTGACCGGCGTGTTTGCGGCGAGCAGTCTGGGCGGCCTGGGATTGGCCGACGGCGTATCAATCATGGACCAGGTCGGCGTGCAGGCTTTGGCGATTGCCGTTACCGCGCTCTGGAGCGCTGGTTTCAGTTATCTGATATTGAAAGTGCTGGATAAACTGATAGGCCTGCGGGTGACAGCTGATGAAGAGGTACAGGGGCTGGACATCGTGTTGCACGAAGAGACCGGCTATCAGAATTTATAAGTTAAATCTCAGTGGTTTGTCACAAAAAAGGCGGCGGTAGGGTCGCCTTTTTTGTTTAAAATGGTTGCAGGTGAAACTGATCTGATCGCAGGGGCTTATGATAAAGACACGGAAAGCAGTATCCATCATTGCAAAGGTTTTATTGACGATCGCCATTGTTCTGGCCGTCTATGCCGTGGCCGGTTTTTATATTGTGCCGGCGGTATTGAAAGCAAAACTGCCCGACATAATTGAGCAGCAAACCGGCAGGAAAGCATCCGTGGAAAAGGTTCAGT
>CAYPJI010000015.1:6241-8671 GCA_964411045.1 uncultured Methylobacter sp.
TTCAGTTTAATCCGTTTACACTGTTTGCAAGTTTGCAGAACGTCGAGGTGCAGGAAAAAAACGGCCAGCCTTTCGCCGCTTTCGATCACTTCCATTTCAATATTAATGCCGTTGAATCCATCAAACAGTCCGCATTGGTTATTGACGATGTACGGCTGGAAAAGCCTTTTGTCCATATCGCCAGACAAAAAAGCGGGGACTTCAATTTTACCGACTTGATCAAGGATGAAGCTGAACCCAAACGGGAAGAAGAGGAAATGTTTCCTGTAACGATCGGGAAACTGTCGATGGCGGAAGGGAAACTGGCTTACGAAGATGCCTCTGCCGGGCGTCCGATAAAAGAGCAGATTTTCCCGATCAATCTCCAGATAGATAATTTCTCGACGCTGGCCGACAAGCTGGTCAAATTAAGTCTGTCGCTCGTGCTGTCGCCGGGCGGCCAGCTTGACTGGCAGGGCACGGCCGGCCTTAATCCGGTGGTTTCAGAAGGCAGCATCAAGCTCGATAACATCAAGCTGCAAAAAATCCTGGCGCTGGGCACACAGGAAAAAGCTCCGCTTGAATTCAAGGGCGACGAACTGCTGACGACCACTTACAAGATCAATTCTTTAAAAGAGAAAGGCCGGTTCGGCATAGATTTGTCGTTAGTGCTGAATACGGGCGAGCACCTGGCTTGGCAAGGCACGCTAAGTACCGACCCTATGTCCTCGGAAGGTCATGTCAAGCTGGAAAAGGTGACGCTTGAGAGAGTTCAGAAGCTGGCGTTGCAGGATTCAGTTCCCTATAACTTGAAGGGCGAAGAACTGCTCGAAATCGATTACAAGGCCAGTTA
Source organism: uncultured Methylobacter sp. (assembly GCA_964411045.1). Taxonomy (GTDB): domain Bacteria; phylum Pseudomonadota; class Gammaproteobacteria; order Methylococcales; family Methylomonadaceae; genus Methylobacter. Next base: position 7,074 of record CAYPJI010000015.1, read on the forward strand.
TGCGGACGACAACCTCAAACTTTTGATCAGCCAGGGGCGGTTTGACATTCGCGGCTTCCAGTTTTCGGAACGAGAGCAAGATAAAGTTTTAATTAAGCTGCCGAGTTTTTCAGTGCGCGGAATCGACCTGGATCTGAACCGGCAGCAAGTCGGAATCGATTCCGTTTCAGCCGACGGCGCCGATGTTCAGGCCTGGCTGAACAAAGAGGGCGTCATCAATTACCAGGCTTTGTTCGCGGCCAATAAAGGCGATGAAGCTCAGGCCCCTAATTCAGCGCCTCAACCACCAGCCGCTGAAAAAACGCCATGGAAACTTAAAGTCAACAACATAGCGCTCAATAACTCAGCGCTGGCTTTTGAAGACAGGACGTTGAAAAACCCTGTCGCGGTGAAGCTCTCCGACATCGATTTCAAACTGAACAATTTCAGCACTGAAGCTGGCGCCAGCATGCCTTTTCAACTCAATGCAGGCGTCAATAAAAATGGGTCGATAGCGCTTAAAGGCGATATGGTCAGCGAGCCTTTTTCCACCCGGATGTCTGTCGGCGTCAAGGATATCGGCCTGGAAGCCTTCCAGTCTTATGTGGATAAGTTTGCGCAGCTCGATATCATGGACGGCAAATTCAATATGGACGGCAAATTGTCGGTCGCGCTACAGGAACAAAAGCCGCCGGATATCAAATTTAACGGCAATACCGGCATCGCCGATTTATTGACGCGCGATCAGCTGGTCAATAAGGATTTTATCAAATGGAAAAATCTGGCCTTGAAGGATATAAAGGCGGACATTCAGGCGGAGCGTTATACGGCCGGCACATTGGCTATCGACAAACCTTACGCGAGGGTGATCATCAAGAAGGACAAGTCGGTCAATTTCAATGACGTGATGATTGCCGATGGGAAAACCGAAACGAAGCCGGCTAAGAAAGCGCAGCCGGCTGCTAAAAAAGCGAAGCAGGTTAAAAAAACGCAGTCGGCTAAAACAAAGGCCTCCGGCGACAGCAAAAAGCTATACTTTAAAATCGACCGGATTCGGGTAACGGACGGCTCTTCGGATTTCGCCGATTTATCGTTGATCTTGCCTTTCGCGGCACATATTACCGACCTCAATGGCGGCGCCGGCGGATTTTCCTCGGAAGAAAAGTCCCGGATCAATGTCGCTTTAAAAGGCATGGCCTACGATCTGGCGCCGGTCGATATCAAGGGCGAAGTTAGCCCGTATCAGGGCGATTTCGATCTGGAAATGAATTTTCGCGGCATGCCGATGCCGCTGATTTCGCCTTATATGGTGGAATTTGCCGGTTATAAGGTTGAAAAAGGCAAGATGACGCTGGGACTGAAATATGCCGTTGATGACGGTAAATTAACCGCATCGAACAGCATCCTGATCGACCAGCTCACGTTGGGCGAAAAAGTCGAAAATCCCGATGCCGTGTCCTTGCCGCTTAAGTTGGCCGTGGCGCTGATGAAAGATTCGGAAGGCAAAATAAAAATCGATGTGCCGATTACCGGCAGTCTTGAAGACCCGAAATTCAGCATCGGCGCGATCATTACCGATGCCCTGGCCGAGAAAATCATTCTGGAAAACAAGCGCGCAC
>CAYPJI010000015.1:8681-9361 GCA_964411045.1 uncultured Methylobacter sp.
GGCCAATGGCAAGGAGGATCTGAGTTCGATCAGCTTTGCCGCCGGCAAGGCCGAACTGGATGAACAGCAACAGAAAAAACTGAAGACAGTGGCCAAAGCGCTCAATGACCGGCCGGCGCTGAATGTCGACATCAAAGGCGCTGCTTTCCTGGAGCAGGACTGGCCCGCCATGACCGATGCAGCCTTGTTGGATCAGCTCAAGAAAAGGCGAGCGTCGGAGATAGACAAAGAGGGCAGCAAAAAAATACTCGCGGAATATATCGAACTATCCGATGAACAATACAAGCGCTTGCTGGCGGAGATGTTTATAGAGAAGTTTCCGTTGCTGGCGGACAGATCGTTTTTCGGCACACCGCGCTTAAAGGATTCGAAAGCCGGCGATTTTTACGAAGTCGCCAAGCAGAAGCTGACCGCCGCTATCCAGCCGGAACAAAAGCGGCTTAAAGAGTTGGCTTCGGACCGGGCTCAGGCGATTGCAAAATATCTCGTTCAGCAAGGCGGCATAGAGAATGACCGCATATTTATTCTCGATACCGCGGTTGATCCTAAACGGGAGAATGACGAGATTATTAGCACGTTGTCGTTAAAGGTTGAATAATGGACCCTCTCGCATTTACCTCATTCAAGAGGCGGCAAGAGTTTGGTCTCTTTACATGATATTAATATCGATTACGCCATTA
>CAYPJI010000015.1:9371-17844 GCA_964411045.1 uncultured Methylobacter sp.
CATTAAACTGTTCCCCAGGATTAACTCCAATTTCTGCATCAGTCAGATAACAGCCCGGATCCTCGGCCCAGGCATTGCCTGATGTTTGCTGCGCCCTGACCCGGGTGTTGCCGTTGCAGATGCGTTGGAAATGACAAGTCGCGCAACGGCCTTCCAGCGGCCTCGGGTTCTGTTTAAGCCCGGCCATCAAAGGGTCGGAAACATCCATCCAGATTTGTGAAAAAGGGCGCTGCCTGACATTGCCCAGATCGTAATGCCACCAGAACGTGTCCGGGTGCACATGACCGAGATTGTCGATATTGGCCACATTGACGCCGGAGGCGTTGCCGCCCCATTGCTCCAGCTTGGCCTTGATATGGTCGGCTTTATCGGGAAATTTCCGGGCGACCCAATGCAGGAAGTAGACGGCATCGGCATCGTTATTGCCGGTGACGAATTCGCGGTCCTTGCCGGCTTTAAGCCATTCGTAGCTGGTTTCGAACAGCAAATCCATCGCTTCTCGCGTCATCTGAAAATGCGCGTCATCCTTGCGGTTTCTGTTGCCTCGGCCGCCGTAGTTCAGGTGCGACAGGTAGAACTTGTCGATGTCATGGTCGTCCATCAGTTGCAGCAGGGCCGGAAAGTCCTGGTAGTTATCTTGCGTCAGCGTGAAGCGGATGCCGACCTTGATGCCTTTCTCCAGACACAGATGCACGCCGCGCAACGCCTCGTCAAATGAGCCCGGCATGCGCCGGAACCGGTCATGCGTGTCTTTGATGCCGTCCAGGCTGACGCCGATATATTGATAATCAATCGAAGCGATTTCATCGATATTGTCGGCCGTAATTTTCGTGCCGTTGCTCGACAGTGCGACGTAAAAGCCCATGTCTTTAGCCCGGCGCGAAATGTCGAAAATATCAGGGCGCAGCAGCGGCTCGCCACCCGACAGAATCAGCACCGGCACCTTGAATGCCTTCAAATCGTCCATGACCGTATAGATTTCCTGCGTGCTCAGTTCGTCAGGAAAATCGATATCGGCCGAGGTCGTGTAGCAATGCTTGCAGGCCAGATTGCAGCGGCGGATCAGATTCCAGATGACGACCGGTGCGGCTGGTTTGCGCGCCGGCTTTATCGGTGTCGGGGTTATCAGTTCCCGCATGTAGTGGCTGAGTCTGAACATATTATTGGCCTACGGAATTGGATGGAGTATTTTTAGAACGGCTGCGGAAACCGGTTTTTTTCAGAATTTTCGTGCTGTACAACACATCGCTGCTACGGTTATAGCTGCCGAGCAGGTCGGCAATCTGCCGGATCTGCTGGTCAACATCGGCCTGCGTTTTGCCATGCACCATCGCGAACAGATTATAAGGCCAGTCGGGCAGATGCCGTGGGCGGTGGTAACAATGACTGACGAATTCCAGTTGCCCGACCTGCCGCCCTAGTTCGTCGATCATGTCATCGGGTATGTCCCAGACGGTCATGCCGTTGTAACGATAGCCTAGTTTATAGTGATTGGGCACGGCGCCGATGCGGCGGATGATGCCGCTGTCCTGCATGGCTGACAGGCGTGCCATGACCTCATCGGCAGTCAGATTCAGCTTTTCGGCAATGGTTTGATAAGGCGCCGGTGTCAACGGCAAGCCGGCCTGTGTGGCCTCGATAAGTTTGCGGTCTATGGCATCGAGCATAATCAGGCCTCCAGCTTCAGGTTGACGAAATACTCTTTTATTTTCGGCATATTGTAGACGGTCAGTCCGGTTTGCCGCTCTATCGCTTCAATGGTCTGCTGGATCTGCTCGGGCGTTTCCGTGGCAATCACGAACCACATATTCAGAGTGTGGCGGCGCGCGTAGTTGTGAGCCACTTCAGGAAAGGCATTGATGATATCAGCGATTTCATCAAACCGGTCTTCAGGCGCTTTAACGGCGGCCAGAGTTAGCGCCCCGCCCATCTGTTCGGCGTTATAAAGCGGCCCGAAGCGCGTCAATATACTATTGGCGCGCAAGTTTTGAAGCCGGGTCAGCAGTTCGGCTTCCGTGATGTTGAGCGTCAAAGCGACTTGCCGGTAGGGCGCGTTGCAAATCGGAAAACCGTCTTGCAACACATTGATGATTTCTCTGTCCAGATTATCCATGGGCTGCTTCCGCGTCAGCTACAGTTGCGATGTTTTTATAGACGGCGCCGCGCTGCTTGAAACAGCGGCGGCTGAACAAAACTTCGTAGTCAACGCCCGCGAGACCGCAAGCGTCGGCAAGCTGTTCGAGTTGCTGCAGTACCGTGGCTCTGTCCATGCCGTGGATCATGCAAAACAGGTTATAGGGCCAGTCTGGCCGTCTCGGACGCTGATAGCAGAGCGTCACGAACGGAAATCGGCTCATGCGGGCGCCCAACTGCTTGACTTGATCGTCGGGTATATTCCAGACAACCATGGCATTGGCGCGGTAGCCCAGCTTCCGGTGTTTGACGATGACGCCCATGCGCTTGATGAAGCCCTGCTGTTTCAACCGGGCCAGGCGCTCGATCACTTCCGATTCGGGCATGCCGCAGCAGCGCCCGATTTCGGCATAAGGCCGGGGGCAGATGGGCAGGCCCGTCTGTATGCGCCCCAGCAGTTCAAGATCACGGCTGTCAATCATTATTCAGGTCCAGCTTAAAGCCTAAATCAATAAAAAAATCATTCAGCAATGGCAGTTGCATGACTTTGTAAGCGGTTTCCTGTTCAATGGAGGCAATCACATCCTGCAGATGGGCGGCATCGGAGGCGATGATGACGAACCAAAGGTTGAACCGGTGCTCGCGCTCGTAATTGTGGTTGACTTCCGCATAAGCGCTGATTTTGTCGGCGACTTCCTGCAGCCGCTCTTCAGGCACGGCCATCGCGGCCAAGGTACTGACACCGATGTGGTTGGGCGGAATGACAGGTCCTATGCGGCTGATAAAGTGGCTGCCATGCAGATCGTTCAAGGCTGAAATCACATCATCCTCGGTAACGCCCAGCGTATCGGCAATGGCCTGATAGGGGCGTTCCGTGAGCGGGAAGTCATGCTGGAAATCGTTCAGCAACCGCTTGTGCAAAGACGTCAGCATGGCGTTACAGCCCTATCTGGTGCGCTCGCGAGCTGAAGAAAATGCCGCTGGGCGTTTTTGCCGGCAGACGGGCGATTTCGGCAAGTGTTTCGGTATCATAAACAACCAGCTGGTTGTCGTCCCGAACCGCCACCCAAACCTGTTCGCCGCGCGGCGTGAATTCCATGTGCAGGACCGCTTTGCCCGGCGTCAGGGTTTTACTGATGCTCAGGTCCTTGGTATCAATGACCTGCACCAGGCTGTTATCGGGGAAAGCAAAATTAACCCAGATTTGCCGGCCGTCGGGCCTGGCCCTGACGAAAACCGGCTGTCCGGCTACCGGAATGGCTTTCACCAGTTGCCATTGGCGTTTGTCGATCACCAGCACTTCGTGTTTGCCGATGGCGGGTACGAGCAGATAATCGCCGGCAATGGCCCAGCCTTCGAGGTGCGGCATTTTATAGACCGGCAGTTTTTCATCGGTTTTGCCGTATTCCGGCAGTATGTGTTTGGCGCCTTTCGAAGTGTCCCACAAGTCCAGCAAGGCCAGGCCGGGTTCGCCGAACAGGCCGGCAATGTAATAACGGCCGTCCGGCGATATCAGGGCGTCATACGGCTGCTTGCCGATATTCTTGAATTTCTGTACGGCAGGCTGTTTAGGGTCTTTAAGGTCCAGCACCCAGATTTCGCCGGCATCGAACAGGCTGAAGACAAATCGCTGTCCGGGCGCATCAACGATTCCCACCACTTTGGACAGCTTGCCATCGTCATATTCGGCCGGAATGTCGGCGACCAGTTCCAGCGCGTCGGAAGAAAAAACCTTGACGCCGCCGGGCGTGTAATTGGATACGGCGATGAAGCGTCCATCCTGAGAGATAGCGCCGCCGATGCTGTTGCCGGCCTGGATGATGCGTTTGGCTATGGCGTCATTGAGCAGATCGACTTTGGTCAATCCTCCGTCGCGGCCGAAAACATAGGCATAGCGCTCGTCGCGCGAGAAGACGACCGAGGCATGCGATAAGTCCCCCAGGCCTTCGATTTCAGCCAGCTGTTTATGCTCAGTGCTGTTGATGATCAGCGTCTTGCCGTTTTCGCGCTGAATAACGACGCCTAAGTCGCCTGTAGCGCGCGGTTCAGCGACGGCGTTGAGGGAAAATGCGAGGCCTAGAATGGGGATTAGCTTTTTCATATGAATAAAATAGTGCGCTTGCGCACTTTAAAGTTCTGGATAAGGCAGGATGCGCGGGCGCATCCTGTTGCTTAGTATGAATTAATGCTCGGGATTGCGTAAAACTTTAACCAGCCAGAGCGCTTCATCGCGGTTGATAAATTGTTGCCAGGGCGGCATGGCGGTGCCTTTGCGGCCGTTAAGAATGGTATCGGCCAGAAAATCATCCGATTTCCCGGCCAATGCCTCAGGCAACAGGGCAGGGCCCAGGCCGCCTTTTAACGTCAAACCATGACACGCTCCGCAATCATGTTTGAGCATGTTGCGCAGCGCGTCTTGCCTGTCTGTTGACGGTTCGCCGGCAAGTACTGTACCGGAAACCACTATTAACAGCAGCAGTTTTTTCATGCGTACTTACGGTTTCAGCTTTGCATAATAGGCGGCTACATTGTCGATATCATTATCGCTCAATGAGCCGGCAATATTATTCATGATGTCCGATACGCGCGTCTTATCGCGGTATTGCTTCAGCGCCGATTTCAGATACTCGGCATCGCGTCCGGCCAGCGGCGGAAAGGGCGCGCCGGAGGATGGGGTTGTAACGCCGTGGCACTGCGCGCAGGTGGAAGCCGCAGTCGCATGACCTGCATAGATGCTTGCCGCACTAGCGCTTTGGGCGACGGCCAGACCTGCGATCAATACGCTGGAGAGAGCAAATATTCTCATTATTTCGCCCCTTCCATTTCATCCGGAGAAAGACCGCGAGTCATGTATTTAACACGGCCGTGCGAGAAAATACCGGCCGGGCTTTCCATCCGGACAGAAGCGACTTTTTTCAGCGAGTTGGAATCATAAACTACGACTTCATCGCCGCTGTAACCGGCGCTGACATACAGGAATTTGCCGTCCGCGCTGTATTCAGGGAAGTAGGCATGACCGCCGACATCCAGCGTTTTCGCGACTTCCAGCGTTTTCTTGTCGATCAGCTGAACTGTGCGCGCGCGTCTGTCCTTGCTGATGATGTCCACGGCTACGTAAGGCGCATTGGCATGTGCGGCCGGTGATTCGGTACCGCCGGAGACGGGGATTTGCTTGACCACTTCCATAGTATCCAGATCCCAGACGCTGACGACCATTTTGTCGCAATCGCCGAAATTGGTGCCGAAGCCCAGTGTGCGGCCGTCAACCTTCACGGCCGAACCGCCGCCTACGTGCGGCACACAGCCTGCTTCCAGTTTCTTGATGATTTTGCGGTCTTTCAGGTCAATCGCGGTGACAATGCTGTCGTCATAAGAAGCGATCATCAGTTTGCGGCCGTTATGGGTCAGGAACGCGTCATGCAGGTGACGGCCGACATCGGTGATTTTAGTGACAGGGAAATCCTGATCTTTTTTCAAGTCGACCACCCAGACTTGACCGGCATTTTCCAGCGCAATGGCGAAAATATCGTCATAAGGCGTGCCGATCACCATGCCGGAATCGGATGTAACCATTTTGCCGTCCGGATCGATGCCTTCCAGCTCAAAGGTTTTCAAAGGTTCCAAGGTGTCGGCGTCCAAAATGACGGCGTTGTGCGGCACGAATGAGCCGGCCATGATGTATTTGCCGTCGCGCGATACGCCCATGCCCGGTCCGTTGAAGCCGGTCTTGACGCTACGTACGGCCTTCATGGAATACAGGTCGATTTTGTAAATTTCCGCGGTGTCGGTTTTTACGTAAGCCCAGCGTGGATTGGCAGGGTTGTAATCGATGATGTGCGCCGCTGTGACGGTTGGGACTTCGCCGATTTGTTGATGAGTCGTGCTGTTGATGAAGACGGCCTTGGAGCCTTCACCGCGTCCGTATTTGCCGCGCGCCGCTACGCCGATGACGTCATCCATGCTGCTGATTTCATAGGTCGGCTTGTCAGGCAATGTGCTTTCGTCTTTGACGTAGACTTTCAATGACGATTTTATATCGTCAATCGTCCAGGCCGGGTTATCCAGCTTGGGGGTTTTTTGCAGATGGCTGACCAGGCCTCGGATCTGGTCGTCCGTTAAGCGGCCGTAAAACGGAGGCATCAGCGTGTCGAAGCTTCCGGTCATGACTACAGTGCGCAAAGCGGTAGGGCTGCGGCCTTTCAGGGTGTCGGCATTCAACGCCGGGGCCAGATAGCCGCCGTGATCGGCGCCGTGACAGCTGGCGCAGTTGTCTTGATACAACTGGTGCATGTTGTCATCGGATTTCGCCTGTACGGCTAAAGGCAAAACGAGAGCCGTTAAACCGGCAATGACTGATTGGGACAGAAGCTTTTTTGTGTTTTTCATTCTCTAAGGACTCCAGGTAGTATTGAATCAATATTATCCAATAAGTATAAAAAGCTCAAGTTTGATTACGATCATTGTTTTTTTGCAATGTGTGTGCCCAGAGCCATAGTCGATAAGACAGCATAATGACCAGAATGGTCGATGCCCCGAGAATAAAGTCCTGATGACGGATAACGAGGTCTTTTAACTGCGCAATCATGGGGGGATTGATCTCGCGATAGAGTAGAAAACAGCCGAGAATAAAAACGAGTATGCCAAAGCCACGTTTTAAATGCTGGCCGGAGATCTTGCCGGACAAACTGCTGCCGATAAAACTGCCGATAATGGCGAAAGCTGAAAACAGTGCCGTTATAAATATGTCGATGGTCATGTGGCTGGCGTGTCCTGCCAGGGCCGCCGAGGATTGAATGACAATAATAAACAGCGACGTGCCTATGGCGGCGTGTATAGGTAAACCCGCCAGATTATTGAGCGCCGGAACCATCAGGAAACCACCGCCTACCCCGATCAAGCCTGTCACCGAGCCTACCAGAAAGCCGTCAAGCATCAACGCTATGAGCGGTAAATGCTGAGGACAGGGCTTCTGTAAGGGTAGTCGGTTAGGCTGTAAGGGCTTAGGTGTTTTTTTATTGCGCAGCATTGACAGTGAAGCGGCCAGCATAATGACTGCAAACAGCACCAATAGCAGTGAGTCCGGAACATAGGCTGCCAGTCGGCCGCCGAGAAAGGCGCCGATCATGCCGGTCAGACCAAAGGCCAGCCCGGTTGTCCAGCATACCTTGCCGCGGCGGGCATGGTTGACTACAGCTATCGAACTGGTCAGGCAGACGACGATTAACGAGGTGATGATCGCGTTTTTAGCCGATAAGCCGGCCAGATAAACCAGAACCGGTACGGTCAGTATTGAGCCGCCGCCGCCCAAAAGGCCCAGCAGAACACCGATCAATAGGGAAAGCGCAATTAACAACAGCATCGTTAGCCTTGTACGACTTGGCCTTGTTTATCCGGCTGGCCGCAAGCCTGATTGGCAGGCAGTGCTTCATCAATATATTTAGGGTAGGCCAGATTCAGATTCGCCATGATTTCGATAAATTCATCGCGCGTCTTGCCGCCGCCCAAACGGGCATTGGTCGCTATTTCCTGTTTAATCGTGGACACGGTCTTGCCGTTGTAATCATGGCCTGGATAAAGCAGGGTGTCGGGCGGCAGCGTGAAGAGTTTTTGTGTAATGCTGTCATACAGCATGCCGGCATCACCCTGCTGGAAGTCGGTGCGTCCGCTGCCATTGATAAATAACGCGTCACCGGTAAAAACACGGTCTCCGATCACGTAACTGACGCAGCCTGCAGTATGGCCCGGCGTATGGAGAACAAGTATTTCAACCTCGCCGACCTGAAGCGGCACGCCGTCGGTGACCAGCAAATCGGCACACATGGCGCCGGCATCGCGGTGCACAACGCTTTTACTGCCCAGCGTGTCTCTCAATTGACCGGCGCCGGTGATATGGTCGGCATGGACATGTGTTTCCATCGTGTAGATCAGCGTTAATCCCAGTTCATTCAAAAGCGCCGCATAACTATCCACTTCGCTTGCGACAGGATCAATCAGAACGGCTTTTTGAGTGAATTCGCAGCCGATGAGATAGCTGTAGGTGCACGTGTCTGGTTCAAAAAGTTGCTTGAAGATCATAAGGTTAACCTATATATTTAAGTAAATAATAAAAAGCTAATATATTATAAAGCAATACCCGCCTGCATTCGATAATACTTTTAAAATTAGACTATATCTGTAGGCTTTTATTTCATTCGAATAGTCTGATGCGGATTGGCTTGGAAATTGACCTCGGCTTGCAGTCAATGAAAGGCAGGCGCCAGATAGTCCAGGTGTGGATAGGAATTCGATACTTTGCAATGACTTAGCCGAATTTCAGTTTCTCCATGGAGCCGGTCATAGC
>CAYPJI010000016.1:0-17511 GCA_964411045.1 uncultured Methylobacter sp.
ACGGTCTTTTTCATCGCCCAGTTCAGCCGATGCAAACCAGGTCGCGCCATCCTTTTCATAAAGATGACCACCGGCGGTCAGGCGTTCCAGCGCTTGCCCCACCGAACCGTCCTCCATTAAATGACGCTCCGAGAACCATTCCTGATAGTCGACACCAAACTCTTGCAGGTCAAGCCTGATGTCGTCAAGAATCGTGTCCAAACCGATTTGAAAGAGGTCCCGGTACAGCGACGGCCCGAGCAGGGTTTTGGTTCTGGCGATCAGCGCATCGATATGCTCTTCCTTATCGCCCCCGTGCGGCTCGTCTGCCGGTATATTTTCAAACACCAGCTCCGCAGGCCTGCGGTAGTCGTTGCCGGCGTTTTTATGAATATCCCAGGCGATGTCGCGCACATACTCGCCGCGATAGCCATTGCTGGGGAAATTGACTACTTCACCGCATTCTTCCAGATACCTGAGCCAGATACTGGTCGCGAGGATGTCCATCTGGCGGCCCGCATCGTTGACGTAATATTCGCGGTGCACATCAAAACCGACCGCCTGCAGCAAATCGGCGACGACCGAGCCGTAAGCGGCGCCACGGCCATGGCCTACGTGCAGCGGTCCGGTCGGATTAGCGGAAACAAACTCAACCTGAACTTTTTGGCCGGCGCCGATAGCGCTCAAACCGAAACTACGGCCTTCATCATGAATCTGTTTGATAATCTGATACTGGGCGTTGGCATTGACAAAGAAATTGATAAACCCCGGGCCGGCCAGCTCAACCTTGGTAATCGCCTCATGCTGAGGCAGTGCGGCCATAATCTGCTCGGCCAGCTGTCTGGGATTTGATTTTGCCGGCTTAGCCAGGGTCAATGCCAGATTTGAAGCAAAATCGCCATGTTGCGGATCGCGGGCGCGCTCAATGTTAATGCGCGGGGTAATTTCCTGACTCAAAACACCTTGATTTTTCAGTGTTTCAACGGCTTGCAGGATAAGTGCCTCTATCTTTTGTTTCATTGCTTCATTTGCGGTAAGTAGGTCAAATAAGTATCACATTATCCATGAATATCATCTGATTATCCATTCAAACAACATATCAATACAGATCCACCGGATCGATATCCAGCGACCAGCGCACTTTTTTGGCCTGCTTGAGTTTTTCAATTTCCGGCATCAATTCGTCGAGTAGGCTATGTAAGGCCTGGCGCCTTGAACTCTGAAACAGTAATTGGTAACGATAAAGTCCGGCACGCCTGGCCATAGGGGCTGCAACCGGCCCCAGGATCTGGATATGTCCCTGGCTGTATTGCCGGGCCAGCTCGCCGACCGCCTCCAGAAACAACGGCGGCATTTTATTGTCCAGAGCCTGCGCCCTCAGCAGCGCCTGATAGCTGAAAGGCGGCAATGAAGCCTCTTTGCGCTCTGCCAAAGCTGTTCTGGCGAAATCGCTATAGCCTTGCCTGATTAATGTCATCAGCAAAGGATGCTCGGGTTTGCGGGTCTGCATGATCACTCTGCCGGGCTTTTCGGCGCGTCCGGCTCGCCCTGAAACCTGCACGATCATCTGTGCCAGTTTTTCGGCCGCATGGAAATCGATGCTGAACAGGCCGCTGTCGACATCGAGGATCGCTACCAGCGTTACATTCGGAAAATGATGGCCTTTAGCCAGCATCTGCGTGCCCAGAATGATATCTACGCGGCCCTGGTTGATCTGCTGCAGATAGTTTTCCAGTGTGCCCTTGCGCTGAGTCGAATCGCGATCCAGGCGCACGATTGTCCTGTCCGGAAACAGTGTGGCCAGCGCTTTTTCGACGCGCTCGGTACCCAGGCCCAGCGGCGTCAGTTCACTGGTTTCGCAAGCCATGCATCGATGGATCAATAGCTGTTCCTGACCGCAGTGATGGCAGCGCAGCAGACTTTCGTCATAATGGATGACCAGATTGGCATCGCAACGCCGGCAGCGAGCAACCCAGCCGCAACCATGGCAGATTAAGGTCGGCGCATAGCCGCGCCGGTTCAGGAACAGCAGAACCTGTTCGTTTCTCGACAAAGTTTTCCGGATATCCTCAATCAGTGCCTCGGATAAACCCTCCTGCATGCGCTTGTTGCGGATATCGAGCAGTTGCAGGATCGGCGCCGTGGCGTTGCCGGCTCTTTCCGGCAAATGCAGCAGGTGATAGCGGCGTCGGTCGACATTATGCAGGCTTTCCAGCGACGGTGTCGCGGAACCGAGCAAGACCGGAATATTCAGCAGCTTGCCGCGCACGACCGCGACATCGCGCGCCGAGAAACGAAAGCCTTCCTGTTGCTTGAATGAAGCGTCATGCTCTTCATCCAGAATGATCAGGCCGGGATTTTTCAGCGGTGTGAACAATGCCGAGCGGGTGCCCAGCAAAATTGAACAGACGCCTTGCTGCATCTGGAGCCAGGCGTTTTGCCGCTGTCCGTCGGTCAACTTGGAATGCGACACGGCAATGGTGACGGCAAAGCGTTGCCGGAACCGTTCTTCAAGCTGCGGCGTAAGCGTAATTTCCGGCAACAGAACCAGCACCTGTTGGCCGCGTTCTAGCACATGCCGGATGATCTGCATGTACACTTCCGTCTTGCCGCTGCCGGTCACGCCCTTCAGTAAAAAAACAGCGAACTGCCCCAGCGATTCGCAGACGGCATCAACAGCGGCTTGCTGCTGCGCATTGCACTGCAGCGCGCTGTCGCGGATCAGTAAGCCGGGGCCGGGCACTGCATCAGGCTGACTGATTTCAAGCAGTTGCTTATCGATCAAGGCTTTCACGGCCGGCCGCCAGTTTTCATTCCATAATGACAATTCGGTTTCAGACAGGCTGCCGGCATGACATTGAAATTTTTCCAGGACGCTTTTTTGTTTGGGCGCACGATTCAATCGGTTGCCGTCGATAGTTATGCCTTGCTCTGTCAAGGCATAGCACTTTTCTACATGCAATTCGGCCGTCTTGCCCTGGCGCAACGAGACTGGAAAGGCGGCGCTGAAGACTTCGCCCAAAGGATGATGGTAATAGCTGCTGGCCCAGTGCAGCAGGCGCAAATCTTTGGACGACAGCAGCGGCTCGTCGTCCAGAATGCGCGTGACGCGTTTTAATTTGCTGTTGTCGAACTCGCTGTGCTGCGTTATTGCAATCAGAAAAGCGACTTTGTTGCCTTTGCCGAAAGGCACTTCCAGGCGCACGCCGGGCAGGATGGGGCCGAGACCGGTTTCGGCCGGGGCAAGGTAATCAAACAATCGATAGAAAGGCGCGGGAATGGCGACTCTGAAAATCAGTTCGTTCCCGCCGGGCGGTTTGGCCATAGTGGTTAAATGGGGTTTATAGTTATTGTTCACAGAAGGGCAAATAGCCGCCCATGCAACCATTTCCGGTTTCTATTGCAATCAGGCCTACGGTTCAGCCACAGAGTTATCCACAAAAACTGTGGATAACTCTGTGGGTAACCGGTTTCTAAATCAGCTTAATGACCGTTTTTAATACAGTTTTTTGGCCTGCATAATTTTAAGTCAAAATATTATTTTGTTATATTTCATTGTCTTATAAAGAAATTTCTGGCAGTGATCAGATATTGCTTGCTGAATTTATTGAGGCCGGCTTGATGTGTGTAATTAACAGAAATCATGGCACGGCCTGTCAAATTATGGCCGGCTGAGTCCGGCCGTCTGTCCTGTTATCTGGGCTTGATGAATTTAATCGTCATCCTGTCGCTTTCGCCGATCTCCAGGTATTTTTCACGGTCCTGTTGTTTCAGTTTCAAAGTTGGCGGCAAGGTCCAGACGCCTTCGGGATAATCTTTGGTATCTTTACTGTTGGCGTTGATTTCGGATTTTCCCAGAAACTCAAATCCCGCTTTTCTGGCCAGCGCAATGACATAGTCCTCGCTGACATAACCCGAGGCGGCGCTCGGGCCCTGCAGTTTTTTAGGGGAGTTCCTATGCTCTACAACGCCCAGGATACCGCCGGGCTTCAGGGCTTTATACATGGCATTGAATACCGTGGATGCCTGGCCGTTCTTCATCCAGTTGTGGACATTGCGGAACGTTAAAATCCGATCGGCCGAGCCGTCCGGCGCTATTTTCAGTTTTTCGGGCGGCTGCAACTCCGTTAACTCGACTTTGCCGAACAGATCCGGATGTTTCTTCAGCTTGGCCTTATACTCATTCAGGCTTTTCTTGAAATAGGGCTCTTCGGCATCGGCTGAAAAATGCGCTGCATACAGTTTGCCGTGTTTTTTCAGATAAAGCGCCAGGATTTCCGTATACCAGCCGCTGCCGGGCCAGATTTCGACGACGGTCATGTTGTCTGTTACTTCAAAGAATTCCAGCGTTTCCTGCGGATGCCGGTATTTATCCCTGGCTTTGTGCTCAGCGGAGCGATGAGCGCCGGCAATGACCTTAGACAACGCGCTGTTCTCATCGGCGGCTTGCGAAGACGAGAAGCTGCCAGCCAGCAGTAGCGCCAGTAAAACTTTTTTCATTATTTTGATCTCGCTTATTGGCCATGGCCAACAATAAATTTTAAAGTAGTTGTTGAACACAATTGTAGCGGGAATTCAGCAGCGCATAGGGTTACCGAAGCGCTTCCCAAGGATCGTGCATGCCTGCTGATTTTATTGGTTCTCAGGATTCCAGATTTGCATCAGACTCAATAACGCCAGCATTAAGAAAGCGATCAATGTCCATTCGGGAATGCTTAAACCCAGCAATGTCCATGATACTTGAGCGCAATCGCCGGTGCCGCTCAGCATCAATTTGACGGTCTCGGACAAAGGGAAATTATCGAAAACATAGTCGAGTCCGGGGCCGCATTCCGGCACTTCCTCAGGCGGCAAATGCTGCAGCCAGACGTGACGCGTTGAAATGGACGCACCGGCCAGCGCAGCCAGCGCGCCTATAATCGAATAAGCCTTTATGCCGGTCCGGCCAGGGTTATGCACCGCGGCGGTTAAAAACACGATGCCGGTCAGAAGAATGGCGATACGCTGAGAGATGCACAACGGGCAGGGTTCCTGCTCTTCAATAAATTGCAGGTAGGCGCCTATCGCCAGCAATGTGGCGCAGCCAAGGAAACCTAATAAAAACCAGATTCTCGAATTAAATTTTAGTAATTTGTACATGCTTCCACTTCTTCTGTAAATAATCGAATTTCCTGCGCCGGACCCATGACCACCAGAACATCGTCGGCATCCAGGCTACGTTCTTTCTCTTCGATTGCAAAATGCAATTTCTTGTTTACTATGAATGGCCGGATACTCCAGCTGACTAGTTTTTAACGCATCGGCTTCCTGTTTATCAAACAAGACAACATGCGGCTTGCTCTTTTCGAGCTGTTTGATCCGGCCAAAGCTACAGATTATAACAAAACTGTCATGCCGGCTCAGTTCGGCGTAAGTTCTGTTCTCGCGAGCGCGACAATCGCTTGTTCAAATAGCACAATTGCGCCATCGGGAATTCTCTCTGCCTCATAAAGACGCAATAAAAAGTTCGGCACGACCATGTCTGCACGAAGGCGTCAAAATAGGTCTTAAGCCGGCTGTGCGGGTTTCCAGCCGATTATAGAAAAACTGCCCGGTCTGCCCGTATCGCGCTGACGCTTTCAGCAAATAAGCACAGTAGGCAATCAGCCGTGTCAGCATTTTTTAAATTTGACGACTTTGTTCAAAGGATTCAGATTGATCTCGTCGATGACAATCTGGGTGCGGGAATTCAGCACGTAGGCGACCGTTTCGGCGACATCTTCCGGCACCAGATAATTGCTGGCTTCATCGCCCGGTTCAAAAGACAGCTGTTCAAAGAATTCCGTTTTAACCATACCCGGATTGATCAGGCAGACGCGCACGTTGCTCCGCCCGCACTCTTCGCGCAGCGCCTGGGTAAAGCCGCGCACGGCGAACTTGCTGGCGCAGTAGACCGCGCCCTTGCGGCTGCCTTTCAGCGCCGCCTCCGAACCGATAAAAATCAGATCGCTGCGCGCTTTGCGTTTCAGGGAAGGCAACAGGGCACGCGTCAGAAAAGCCTGGCTGGTAAAGTTTATGGTCATCAGTGCTTCAATCTGCTCGTAAGAGAACTCTTCGACCGAGCCGAATTGTCCGCGGCCGGCCGAAAAGACCACAGCATCGATATCGGGGAAAGTCTGAGCCAATTCGCGCAGCTTTTGCGGCAGTTCATGCAACAGGCTCAAATCCAGCTGGACGGCACTGAAGTTTGCCATAGATCGGGTAAAGCGCGTACGGTCACGCGACAGGCCGATCACTTGATGCCCTTGATTTAGCAGGTTTCTGGCGATGGCCCGGCCTATGCCCGAACTGGCGCCTGTAACCAGCACGGTGCGTTTTACAGTGTGCATGGAAAAAATTTGCTTTCAGGAATATAAGTTAATAATTGTTCGGTACAGTATTGCATCATTTCCTGCTCCAGATCCTGGCGATAAGAAACCATACCTTTCTGAGTGACCATCGGGCTTGAGAACAGTTTCTCTTCGGGATAAAGATTGTGCACTTTTTTGAAATAGCCCTCCGGCAGCCGGAAAACGCCCAGGCTGACCGAATGCAGACGGTTTAAATCCAGGCCGGCGAAGACCTGTTCGAACAATTGCCGGTACTGTTGCCGGTAGCCTGTCCGGTAAATCAGCGGATCGAAACGCAGGCCCACCAGCCAGCCCTGAGCCTGCAACCGGCGCAAGGCTTCGATCCGGCGCTGGACCGGAGGCGCTTTGGCCTCGACCTTGGCCGCTATCTCATCGGGCGACAGGCTGAAGGCGACGATGCAGCGCGGAACCGGTTCGCGGGCCAGCAGGCTTCTGACCTGCGTGCTTTTGGTTCTCAGCTCCAGCCAGGCATTGGGAACGGCTTCAAAAACCGGCAGAAACTGCTCGGCAAAGCGCGTGACCGGCTCCAGCGCCAGGCTGTCGCAGTCGTAGCCCGAGAAAAAATGGATTGGATCGGCCGGTGCGGCATTGCACACTTGCCTGATTTCCTGCTGAAAATCCTCGTAATTGACGAACAGCACGTAATTGGCCGATTGATACATGCCTTGCAGGAAACAGTAACGGCAGTCATACAAGCAGTTCAGCATGTGCGAGAAATAATAGTTCCTCGTCGCGCCGATGCCGTAGCCGGCGGGTGCCTCGAGCACGAAGTTTTTGTATTTCTCGGCCAGAATCAGGGCCGGTTTCTGTTTTTGTAGCCGGAAGTTCTGGGCCCTGGGATTGAAGACTTGGGCATAACGCTCGCAGGCAATGATCCGGGCGTGCGGAAAACGGGCGGTAATGTCGATAACGCGGGCGTGCTTGCGGATGTTTTCTTCGATATAAATGGTTTCAATCATGGGCTCTGTGTTAATGGCGAGCGCTTAATGCAGCACAGCGGCACATATATTAAAAGACTTGTGATTGATTGCACAGACCCTATATAGGTTAAAATACTTCTAACCCTAACCAAATACACTGTACACATGAAAACACAAAAAATAGGTTTTATCGGCGGCGGCAATATGGCATCCAGTCTGATGAACGGACTGATTGCCAGCGGCCATTCCCCGCAGCAGCTTTGGGTATCGGATATCAATAAGGACCAATTGGCCTCTCTGGCGGCCAACCTGCAAGTCAATATTGCGCCAGACAACGAGACCGTCATTCACGAAGCGGAAGTCGTTGTGCTGGCCGTCAAGCCGCAGGTGCTGCGCCAGGTGGCCGAAAGCGTGGCCGGCTTGGTCCAGCAAAAGAAACCTCTGGTCGTATCCATTGCGGCCGGCATCACTCAGGCCAGCCTCAGTTCATGGCTGGGCGCCGATACGGCCATCGTCCGCTGCATGCCCAATACGCCGGCCCTGGTCTTGACCGGCGCTACAGGGCTGCATGCCAACCGCAATGTCACTGAGGAGCAGCGCGATTTGGCCGAAAACATCATGCGTTCGGTCGGCATTTCGCTATGGGTTGACGATGAAAGCGATTTGGATGCCGTAACCGCAGTTTCAGGCAGCGGTCCCGCTTATTACTTTCTGCTTATGGAGGCTATGGAAAAAGCCGCCGAGGAACTGGGACTGGATAAACACACTGCGCGCCTGCTGGTTCAGCAAACGGCGCTGGGCGCCGCCAAAATAGCCCTGGAATCGTCCGAATCGCCGGAACAGTTGCGCAAGCGCGTGACTTCGCCGGGCGGCACTACGCAACGTGCCATAGAAACGTTCGAACAGGGCGGATTCACCGAACTGGTTTCAAAGGCCATGCATGCCGCAAGGGACCGCTCTATCGAAATGTCTAAACCAATGGAGAACAGTTGATGGACTCTAATTATGTAACCAACCCGGCTATTTTTATCATCGATACGCTGTTTTCCCTGTATATCCTGGCGGTCATGCTGCGTTTTCTGCTGCAGTGGTGCGGCGCTGAATTTTACAACCCGATCTCCCAGTTTCTGGTCAAGGCAACGCATCCGCCGCTGAGGATATTGCGCCGCTTCGTGCCGCCTATCGGCAAAATCGATACCTCGTCGCTGGTGCTGGTATTGGCTCTGCAGATGCTGGCCGATTTCTCGATCTTGATGCTGAAAGGCGTATCGATCGGCATCGGCGCATTGGCGATATTGTCGATGACGCAGTTGGTTTCGCTGCTGATCAATATCTTCATCTTCGCCGTCTTCGCCAGAGCCATGCTCAGCTGGCTGAATCCGGGGACGTTCAATGCGGCTGCCTCCATCCTGTACAGCCTGACCGAGCCTTTGCTCAATATCTGCCGCCGCTTTATTCCCGACCTGGGCGGCATCGATCTGTCGCCGCTGGTCGCGCTGCTGTTGCTGCAACTGGCAAAAATGCTTATTTTGCCGCCATTGCAGGAATTGGCCAGTCTGATCGGATGAGCTGGTATTTCTATGAACAGGGCGTTTTGACCCTGAATCTCCATGTTCAACCTAAAGCCAGCAAGGACGAATGGGCGGGGTTGCACGGCGATCGGCTAAAGCTGAGAATCAAGGCCCCGCCGATTGACGGCAGGGCCAATCAGCATTTGCTCAAATTCATAGCCGGCGAATTTGGCGTCAGCAAATCCGCCTGCACGCTCATATCGGGTGAATCGGGGCGGGAAAAGCGCGTCGCCATTAACTCGCCGCGCAAACTGCCTGATTTGCCCGAACCGTTGCGGTTTGATATCTCGTTAAGCTAATAAAGGTCGGCTCGGGCAAAGCCAGGGATATCTGCTATCTTTACTTTGTGTTTCACCTCCGTAAAGATCGTCGATGAATCTGTCAATGCGCATTTCTACATTAAGTCTGTGTGTAGCTGGTCTGGTTTGCCTGCTCGGCAGTCAGGCCGTGTCGGCCAAAAAAATGTACCGATGGCTGGATGAACACGGCAATGTCTTCTTTTCCGATCAGGTGCCGCCGGAACATGCAGGATACCGCCGCGAATCGCTCAATGAAAAAGGCAGAGTGGTTGATGTTACGCCGCAAGCCAGAACAAAAGAGCAGCAGGCGCAGGACCGGCAGTTGGAAGCGCTCAGGAAAGCGCAGGAGAAAATGATCGCCAGGCAAAAATCGCACGATCAGGTTTTGCTCAGCACTTTCCGCAGCCTCGACGATATGCAGGCGATGCTGGAAAACAATATGAAAACGCTGGAGATCCAGAAAAGCTTACTGCAGAGCAATCTGCAGCGCCTCCAAAGCCAGCTGGAGGCCCAGCAAAAGCAGGCCGCGGCGCATGAGCGCAACGGCGAGAAATCCCCGGCAGCCCTGCTGGACCGCATCAAGTCCACCGAGACGCAAATTCAGCTCGCGCAGGCAGAAATAGACAAGCAGTCCGAGAAGATGCAGCAGGCCCAAGCACAAAATGCAGCCGACATCGAGCGCTATAAATTCTTAACCGGATCAGGCGATGGCGCGCCGGCCGCAAACGCCGAAACAGCGCAAGACCAGCTGCCGGAACTGGGACTTTTCAGCTGCGGCAGCGGAGCGCAATGCGCGAAAGCCTGGGCCATCGCCCATAATTTTATCAGTACGCATGCCTCAACCGGCGCCGATATCGATAACGACAAGCTGATCATGAGCAAGGCGCCTGCCAAGGACAGCGATCTGAGCCTGTCCGTTTCAAGAACGGGCGATGACAACGGCAGGCAGCAGCTTTTTCTGGATGTCCACTGCCGGGACACGTCGCTGGGCGCGGAGCTGTGCGCCAGCCAGAAGGTTCGGGATATAAGGTCTGCATTCAGACCTTATATCGAATCCGCGTTAGCTAATGACTGATCAGTAACGTGCCGACACCCTGGTCGGTGAACAGTTCCAGTAGCACGGCGTGATCGACGCGGCCGTCGATGATATGCACACTGGTCACGCCGCCTTCGAGCGCATCGGTGGCGCAGCGGGTTTTCGGGATCATGCCGCCGGAAATGGTGCCGTCGGCGATCAGGTCGTCTATGTCTTTTATCGACAGGCCGGTCAGCAGTTCGCCCTGTTTGTCAAGAATGCCGGCGGTATTGGTCAACAGGATCAGTTTCTCGGCTTTTAGAACTTCGGCCACTTTTCCCGCTACCAGATCGGCATTGATGTTATAGGAAAAGCCGTCTTCGCCGACCCCGATCGGGGCAATGACCGGAATGAAATTGCTGTTGCCGAGCATGTCGACCACGCTCGGATCGATGCTGCTGACTTCGCCGACATGGCCGAGATCGATGATTTCCGGCGCTTGCGCCTCCTGCGCCGATTTTTTCAGCGCGATCTTTTTTGCGCGGATGAAATTGCCGTCCTTGCCGGTCAGGCCGACCGCTTTACCGCCGTGCATATTGATCAGGTTGACGATCTCCTTGTTGACCAGTCCGCCTAGCACCATTTCCACCACATCCATGGTCTCGCTGTCGGTGACGCGCATGCCGTCGATGAAGTTCGAGGTTTTGCCGATTTTTTCCAGCAAGCGCCCGATTTGCGGACCGCCGCCATGAACGACGATGGGATTGATGCCGACCAGTTTCATCAGCACGATATCGCGGGCAAAGCTGTGCTTCAGCGCCTCATCGACCATGGCATTGCCGCCGAATTTGACCACGACGGTCTTGCCTTTGAAGCGCTGGATGTAGGGCAATGCCTCAATCAGGACATCCGCTATTTGATGAGCTGTTTTTTTCTGCATAGTTTTTGATTTTCCACTATTAAAAAGGTAACACAATATCCGGCTTGATTTTCTGCATGAGCTGTCTGAATTGCGCCTGAATATCACTGAGGGCGGATTTGCTGTCGGCTTCGAAGCGGACAACCAGCGACGGGGTCGTGTTGGAGGCCCGCACCAGTCCCCAGCCGTGGGCGAAATCCACGCGCATGCCGTCGATATTGGTGATTTTGCCGCCGGTAAAATTGGCCGCTGAGAACATGCTTTCTATGAATTTGAAGTTTTCGCCTTCCGTCAGTTCGATATTCAGCTCCGGCGTATTGACGCTGTCCGGGAAATCGGCGAACACCTCGGCGCTGGCTCGTGTATCGGCCGACAGTATCTCTATCAGGCGCGCGGCCGAGTACAAGGCGTCATCGAAACCGAACCAGCGGTCATTGAAGAAGATATGGCCGCTCATTTCGCCGGCCAGCTTCGCGCCGGTTTCTTTCAACTTTGCCTTCATCAGCGAATGGCCCGTTTTCCACATCACGGGCCTGCCGCCGGATTGTACGATCTGTGCCGGCAGATGCCGCGAGCATTTGACGTCATAAATAATTTCAGCGCCGGGGTTCGAGGCCAATACATCTTTGGCGTACAGCATCATTTGCCGGTCCGGCCAGATGATTTTGCCGTTTGAATCGATTACACCTAGCCGGTCTCCATCGCCATCGAAAGCAATGCCCAGGTCCGCCTGGTAATGCTTGACCGATGCGATCAGGTCGGCCAGATTGTCCGGATTGCCGGGGTCCGGATGATGGTTAGGGAACGTGCCGTCGACCTCGCAGAATAATTCGATGACTTCGCAGCCGATAGTCCTTAACAGCACGGGACCTAACTCACCGGCGACGCCGTTGCCGCAGTCCAACACTATCCGCATCGGCCTGGCGATGTGAATATCCTCGGCAACCGCTCCGATGTATTCAGTGGCGAGCAGGGTGTTTCGCTCTATCCGGCCTTCGCCGGCGGCGTAGGCCTGGTTCATGATGCACTGTTTAAGCTGCTGGATTCTGTCCTCGGCCAGCGTTTCGCCATTGATGACCATTTTCAGGCCGTTATAATCGGCCGGGTTATGGCTGCCTGTGATCATGACGCCGGACTGGCCTTCGGTATGCTTGGCCACGTAATAAAGTGTGGGTGTAGGAACCATGCCGATATCCAGCACATTTTGGCCGGTGGCAAGAATGCCGTCAGCCAGCGCCTCGGTCAAGGAAGGGCTTGACGTCCGGCCGTCCCGTCCCACGACAATCGTTCTGCATCCGTGCTGACGGGCTTCAGTCCCTAGCGCGCGGCCAATATCGTAAACCACTTTTTCAGTCAGCGTTTTGCCGACAATGCCGCGAATGTCGTAAGCCCTGAAAATGGCTGTTATGGCGTCGGGCATCTCAGTTGATTTAGGCAGGTCTTTCCCGATTGCTTTTGCCGCCACGACAGCGGCCTGGGCAGGCTGCGCATCAGGCAGGTCTTCTTCAATAACCGACAAATGCAAACCGGAATTCACCGGTCTGCCAAGAACATTATCGAATTCGAATGCTTCATCTTGATTTATGGTGATAGCTTGATCATCATGACCTTCCATGACCCGTTTGTATTGCGCCAGTGTTGGGATAACGCCCTGCATTTGAGTTAAATAGACCGGATAATTGCCGAGAGATTTATGGGTAATCATGTCCTTGAAGGCTTTCAGCACAATGCTGATATCCTGATTCAGCAATTCCGATAACTTCCGGTAGCCGACAAACAAGGCTAGCGCGGCAAACAGCGCGATAATGACGGTAAAGCCGGCTATCATCGACAATTCATGAACATCCGCGCCAGTCGGATAGCCATAATGAAGCTGCCAGTCCGCATGCGCGACGTCGATTTTCTCGTTGACATCGAGCTCACCAGCGGCTTGATTGCCGGAAGAACTCAGTACCAGCGCAGCTTGCCTTAATTCCAGATAACTGTCTTTGGCCGGCATGGCTTGCAGGCTTTTATTGATAAAGTCGTAGCTCAGGCTGGCGAGAATAATCCCGATGGCCTGATCATTGCGCATGATTCTGCTCGTCATGGCCAAATGCCGGTCGGGCCCTTGATCGCCCTGTATGGCGGCCGGCTGGATTTTGGCGAAGGTTTCGCGCACCATATCCAGATCGGCATACCCCATGCGCGGCACGCTTTTTTCATCCAGTTCGCTGGTGCCGGGCAGCAGCACCCGGATTTTCAAGGCATCGGGAACCTGTTTTTCCAGTTTTGAGACCACTGCGCTCAACAGGGCGGGATCGGTGCTGGAAACGGCGGCCAGCACCTCCGGATCTTGCGCCATTTTATCGAGAATGCGTTGCCTGGTCGCAATCTGTTCGGATAGCGCCAAAGCCGCCCCTTGCGCCTGCGCGGCCGCGGCGTTCTGTCTTGCCTGCATGACCTCCGATGCGGATATCCAGTAAACGCCGGCGCCGGCGCTCAAAATCATCAGGATGACTACTGCTGACAGCCACGCGAAGATGCGTTCCATTGTTTGATCTCTACTAAAAAGCTACTAGTGACGGCCGGTATGGCCAAACCCGCCGGCGCCTCGGGCGCTTTCATCAAATTCAACGACTTGTTCAAACGACACCTGGGCGACCGGCACAAAAACCATTTGCGCAATGCGCTCCCCGATGTTGATAGTGAAGGCCGTATTGCCGCGGTTCCAGCATGATACAAAAACCTGGCCCTGGTAGTCGGAATCGATCAGCCCGACCAGATTGCCCAGCACAATGCCGTGTTTGTGCCCCAAGCCAGAGCGCGGCAATAAAACCGCCGCCAGTTGATGATCATCGATATGGATGGCCAATCCGGTCGGAATCAGCATGGTTTCGCCGGGCTTCAATTCGACCGGCTCGTCCAGACAGGCGCGCAAGTCCAGGCCGGCCGATCCTGCCGTTGCATATTCCGGCAAAGGAATTTCTTTGCCCAGGCGATCATCCAGAATTTTAAGCTGTATTTTTTTCATCACATCTCTTTGCTATTAAGCTGATTAATTGTTCCGCCAACTGGGCTTTATCAGTCATGGCAAGGGTTTGCTGTCCCGTTGCCCAGAAAACCTGCAAGGCGTTCTGTTCGCTGTCAAAGCCGCCCTGATCGCGGCCCACCCAGTTTGCTGCAATCATGTCGAGTTTTTTGGCTGTCAGCTTGCCGCGCGCATAGTTTTCGAGGTCATGGGTTTCGGCGGCAAAACCCACCGTGAACGGCCGGTTAGGCAACTGTGCGACTTCGGCCAGTATGTCGCGGGTTTTTTGCAGCGTTATCAGCGTCTGCTCGTCCTGTTTCTTGATTTTTTCAGGCTGCATCACTACAGGCGTGTAATCGGCGACGGCCGCTGCTCCGATATAAATATCGTGCGCCTCGGCTCTGGCAATGACAGCCTCGTACATTTGCGCCGCCGTTTCCACCTTGACCACGTCGGCGTCGGCTGGCGGCGTCAAGGCAACCGGTCCGCTGACCAGCGTCACCCGGGCGCCGGCTTTGAGCGCTGCGCGGGCCAGCGCATAGCCCATTTTGCCGGAGCTGCGGTTGGTAATGTAGCGCACCGGATCGAGCGGCTCGCGCGTGGGACCTGCGCTGATCAGGATCTTTTTGCCGTACAAATATTTATCTGTAGGTTCGGCCCATAAACGCTCGCAGATTTCAGCCGGTTCGGACATGCGGCCGAAGCCTGTTTCGCCGCAGGCCTGTTCGCCCTGACCGGGGCCGATTACCGTTGCGCCATAGGCGATGAGTCTTTTGATGTTTTCCTGCGTAACGGGCTTGTGCCACATGGCCTGGTTCATGGCCGGCGCGATATAAATGGGGCAGACGGCGGCAAGGCAAAGCGTCGACAGCAAGTCGTCGGCCAGACCGAGGCTCAACTTGGCGATCGTATCCGCCGTGGCCGGAGCGATAACGATCTTGTCGGCCCAGCGCGCCAGATTGATATGGCCCATGGCATTTTCCGTTTCGGCGTCGAGCAGTTCGGTATGCACGGGATTGCCGGACAGCGCCTGAAACGTCAAAGGGCTGATAAACTGCATGGCGGAACGTGTCATGACCACGCGCACATCGGCGCCTTTCTTCCGCAGCAATCTGACCAGCTCAGCCGATTTATAAGCGGCGATGCCGCCGCAGACAGCCAATAAAATATGCGTGTTAATGGGAAAGCACCTGGAAAATTAATAAACGCATTATTATGGCAAGTCTGGAAAAATTCTTCTATGCTTAAATTCTCATCAGCATAAGGAGATACCTATGGCTATCAAGGACTGGCCTGCCGAAGAGCGGCCCCGGGAAAAACTGTTGCAGCGCGGTTCGGCAGCATTAACCGATGCGGAACTGCTGGCCATTTTTTTGCGCACCGGCACGCCGGGCAAATCGGCCGTCGATCTGGCCCGGGAATTATTGACCGACTTCGGTTCGCTGCAGGCTCTGCTGGACGCCGATTTATCGCGTTTTTGCCAGGCCAATGGTCTGGGAAGCGCAAAATACGCACAGCTTCAGGCCGTGCTGGAAATGGCCCGGCGACATTTCAAGGAAATCCTGCAGCGCGGCAATGCATTGACCAGCCCGGATATTACCCGAGCCTATCTGAGCGCGCACCTGCGTGGTTACAGCTATGAGGTGTTCGCCTGCCTGTTCCTGGATAACCAGCACCGGGTCATAAAGCTCGACGAACTGTTCAGGGGTACCATAGACAGCGCCAGCGTTTATCCCAGGGAAGTGGCCAAGCAGGCGCTGCATCACAATGCCGCGGCAGTCATCTTCGCCCACAACCATCCTTCCGGCATTTCCGAGCCCAGCCAGGCTGACAGACAGATTACCGAGAAGCTCAAGCAGGCTTTGGCTTTGTTTGATATCCGCGTGCTGGACCACTTCATTATCGGGGATGGGCAGCCTTACTCGTTTGCCGAGCACGGACTGCTGTGAGTCATGAAAATTTGATTTGTTGCGCGGGCATTTGTTTGGATTGGTTAACCACGAAGAACATAAAGAACACGAAGTTTATATTTCTCAAGCGGAACTTTTCCTAACAATTCTACGGTATTTCGGCTAAGCGACTGCATTAACCAAAGTTGAACGTTTCGGACGGGCAACATGCCTGTTTCTTCCCGCCAGGATTTAACATAACGATCGTTATCAGCGGTCGCTCATCGGGAGCCTGAAAAAATTTTACTTTTCTCTCAACATTGACTAACCAGAAAATGGCAAACATTGGCTTTTGCTGAGATTAGCTAGCGCTCTGATTTTTGGCAATGCGGCTATTTTTTTATTGATTTTCCATGACCCGGCTCGTTTATCGAAACGAGTCAATACCATTGAAATAGTTATTAATCACTATTTGCTTTACATTTTTCAATAAATATTCCGGCATTATCTGCACAGAAAATCAGATGGTTATTTATTCTCAACTTGTGCGGGTAATTACTGTTGACAGTTCTATTACGAATAGTAATCGAACTAATAGTAATTCAATAAAAAACATAAATAATTATCATGAAAGTACGCGGAAGTAGCGGAAATTCAATCTGTTCTATAATCGTTGCTAACTTTATGCTTAGGTAAAATTCTTTTCAAAACCAAGATCATTAATAATCAATTAAGAAGAGGTCGTTACAGCTAAGAAAGTTGGTATTCAGTTTATCAGTATCAAGAACCCAGATACCGGCGGTCACCTTAGCGACAGCTTATAACCAACCCATTTAGCGAGGAACTCACAATGGATATCGTAAATCCAAGAATCGTGGCACAGCAAAATGGAAATAATTGGACTCTCACAGTCCACTGGGATGAGACCTACACCCCACAGGAAATCAGTGCGGGCTTTGAATTCGAAGACTGGATAACCTTTTGGGAGTGGGATGATACTGACCACGACCACATCTTAAATTCGGCAGTGGACCGCTTCAGACCCAACTCGATCAGGCACACCTGGCAATGGCCATTCAGCATACCTGGCGATGCCCTTGACACAGAATTAGGTGGCGAAGAGATTCGGGCGCAGGTATTCCTTCGAAACTTCTCGACAAGTTCGTCGCCCATCCATAGGTTTACGCCAATACTCCAAATCTCGCCCGGCTAAGTAGCCGGGCAATTGAGAACCTGCGCGGGGTTGCCATTTTCAGAACCTTAAACAGAAAAAATATTTCCTGACAAAAATCGCATAAATTCTTAGTGTTGGTGCGTTTAATAAACAACATTAAAGTTGCATGGTATTTTGGGGAAGTCAATTATCGACTTCCCCAAAATTCGGACTGAAAATCGGGTTGCTAGAAATGGGTTCAAAGCCACACCAACTATAGCATTGCAAAAATCCTATGAAGCAATTCTGGCGGGCTCATAGTGGATTCCAGGGAGCTAACTGATAATCAGCTCCAACAGAGAACTTA
>CAYPJI010000017.1:0-17394 GCA_964411045.1 uncultured Methylobacter sp.
TAACCAAGCTGCGCACCGGTGGAAAAACCGCCTCTTTCGCTCTGGTTTTTCACTGGTGACAGTAACAACCTTATGTTTGTTTAACAAAAATAGGATGGGGTTCGTGTGCCTTTCCGCATTCTGCACGCCATTAAAGGGCAAGTTCCCGGCAACTTTAATAACTTTAATATTGAGGAAACTTTAATTAAAGAAAGTCAGTCTTCAAACAAGCGGGTTTACGGCAGGCAAAAAAAAGGCGGTTAAAAAAACCGCCTCAGAAAAAATACATTAGGAAGATATAACGCAACTTTCAGCTATCAGGCTCTGATAGAGCCTTAAAAGTTAGGTTAATAATAGCAGCGGATATGGCAAATAAAAATGTGACATATTGTCGCAGATGAATTAGAGGTGGATTTTAAGACGTAAGACCGGTAAATTTACCAACCAAAATATAATTACCTAGCGTACATTTTTAATGTCAATGCTCTCGCACGTTTCGCCCAAATCGGAAATTTCTGCCCGACAAAACCTGAAGTGGATCTTCATTCTCAGAAATCTGATGATCGTCAGTGAGGGTGGGCTTGTTTTTCTATCCATCTACGGACTTAATATCCGCCTGCCGCAAGAGCAGTTATGGCTGGTGATACTCTCGATCGCCGCCGTCAATCTCTATACCTGGATGCGCTTGAAGACGGAGGACCTGGTTACCGAACTGGAAATTTTCTCGCAGCTGGCCATTGATGTCTTCGGGATCGCGTCCCTGCTGTACCTGACCGGCGGCGCATCCAACCCGATCATCTGGATGTTCCTGCTGCCGCTGATTATTACCGCGATCATGCTGCCGCAATCCTATGCCTGGTATATGGTGATTCTAACCACTTCCATGTATACGATCTTGATTGGCTACAATATTCCCTTGCCTTCAATAGAACCGCATATGCCCAATCCGGACCTGATGCCTCTGGAGATGGCGCATTACGACACGTTGCAGAAAATGCATGCCATGAGCGACAGGCATTACTTCAATCTGCATATGTTCGGGATGTGGTTTGGTTTCGTGTTCAGCGCCGGTCTGGTTGCATTCTTTGTCGTCGAACTGGCTAAAACAATGAGAAATCAGGAGCGGTATCTGGCTGAAGCGCGCGAAAACGCATTAAGGGACGAGCGCGTCGTGTCATTGGGCACGCTGGCAGCCAGCGCGGCCCACGATATGGGCACGCCATTGGGCACGATTGCCATCGTCGCCCACGAGCTGGAACAGGAGTATCCGATCCATCGTTTTCCTGATCTGCACGAGAAAGTGCTGATCATGAAGCAACAGATTGAGCGCTGCAAAGAGGCGCTGTCGGTCATGTCGGCCTCGGCCGGCGAGATGCGCGCCGAATCGGGCAGGGTCATGCTGCTGACCGACTATATCGATAATGTGCTCAACCAATGGCGCACGCATAAGCCCGGTGCGAAATTGAATTTTTTTATCGATCCCCATGTTGCCGTGGATGCTGAAATCATCGCCGAGCGTACGCTGACGCACTCGATCATCAACATCCTGAACAATGCGGCCGAGGCGTCTCCGGCGGAACTGGGCATCGAATTTCATGCGTCATGGGACAGGAATCATGCCCATATCAGGATTCGCGATTATGGTCCCGGTCTGCCGTCGGAACTGATCGAACTGGCAGGCAAGCAACCCGTTATCAGCAAGACACGTGGCCTCGGCGTCGGGCTGTTTTTGACTTATTCCACTATCAATCGCCTAGGCGGTAAAATTAATTTTTATAATGTCGAATCAGGCGGTGCCTGCGTAGAAATCACACTGCCCCTTTTGAATATAGAGGATAACGATGACAACCCAGGATATTGATAAACCGCGCCTGCTGCTCGTTGATGATGACGAGACTTTTTGCAATGTCCTCAAGAGCGCTTTGCAAAAAAGAAATTATGAAGTGCTGGTGGCCAATGATGTAAAAAGCGGCATTATGCTGGCCGAACAAAATCTGCCGGAATATGCCGTGATTGATTTGCGCATCGGCCATGAATCCGGGCTGGAACTGGTCAAGAAACTGATCTCTCTGGATGACAATACGCAGATCGTGATGCTGACCGGCTTCGCCAGCATTGCTACCGCCGTTGAGGCCATAAAGCTCGGCGCTGTCCATTATCTGACCAAGCCGGCCAATGCCGATGAAATCGTCAGCGCCTTGCATAAAAACGAAGGCGATTCGTCGGTATCGATCAGCGAAACGCCTTTGTCGGTAAAGCGCCTGGAGTGGGAACACCTGCAGAAAGTTCTGATGCAGCATGACGGCAATATATCGGCCGCAGCCAGAGCTTTGCACATGCACCGGCGTACATTGCAAAGGAAACTGGAGAAGCGGCCGGTGCGGGAATAGCTTTATCGGCCGCTATTTTTCAAGGCCGCTTTCGCCTCATTCCAGAAAGCGTCCAGTTCGTCCAGCTCGCAGTCTCTCAGATCGCGGCCCGATGCCTGGACCTGTTGCTCTATGTATTGAAAGCGCCTGGAGAATTTTTTCGTGCTCTCCTTGAGCGCGATTTCGGGATTGACCTTTAAATGCCGCGCCAGATTCACGGCCACTAACAGCAAGTCGCCGACTTCCTCCTGGATATGCGCCTGATCGCCGGAGTTCCAGGCCTCCTTGACTTCATCCAGTTCTTCCATGACTTTATCGAAAACCGGTTGCACCTCGGGCCAGTCGAAGCCATGGCTGGCGGCGCGGTTCTGGATTTTCTCGCATTGCACCAGGGCCGGCAGATTGACGGCCACGCCGGATAAAACGCTGTCCTGTTCCACGGCCTTGTTTTTCTGCTGTCGTTCCAGGGCTTTCGCCTGCTCCCAGGCCTGCTTGCGTTCCTCATCACTGGTAAAGACTGCATCCGAAAAAACATGAGGATGCCGGCGCACCAGTTTCTCGCAAATCGCCGCCGCGACCTGCTCGAAATCGAACAGGCCGCGCTCCTCGGCGATGCGGGAATGGAAAACCACCTGCAGCAGCAGGTCGCCCAGTTCCGAGCGCAGATCATCCAGATCATTGCGCTCTATCGCATCGGCAACTTCGTAGGCCTCTTCGATCGTATAAGGAATCAAACTGTAAAAATCCTGTTTGACATCCCACTCGCAGCCGTTTTCCGGGTGGCGCAAGCGGGACATGATGTCCAACAGGTTTTGCGTATTTTTCAGCATAAGGCGTAATTAAAGTGAGGAACCGAAATTCTCGCGATATTTTTCCCTGAACGCATCCATGTCAAAGGCATGATTCTGGGTGCCGTGATGTTCGATTTTGATCGCGCCCATTAACGAGGCGATGCGGCCGGTCATTTCCCAGTCCATCTCGTTCATCAAGCCGTATAGAAGTCCTGCGCGATAGGCATCGCCGCAGCCGGTAGGATCAAGCACGGCTTTGGGTTTTGCGGCAGGAATGTTAATGCATTCGCCGCCGGTATAAATCTTGGAGCCATTGGCGCCCAGGGTGACAATCAGCGCTTCGACACGTTCGGCAATTTGCTCCAGAGACAGGCCGGTACGCTGCTGCATCAATTCGGATTCATAATCGTTCAGTGTGACCCAAGTGGCCAGATCCAGAAATCTGGTCAATTCCTCGCCGTTAAACATCGGCATGCCCTGGCCCGGATCGAAGATAAACGGGATGTCCAGTTCGGCGAATTGCTCGGCGTGCATCTGCATGCCTTCCTTGCCGTCCGGCGCCACGATGCCGATGCAGATGTCGCGGTCCACAGGCACGGAGTTCAGATGCGAGAAGTTCATTGCGCCCGGATGAAAGGCCGTGATCTGGTTGTCGTCTTTGTCGGTCGTGATATAGGCCTGGCCGGTATAATGGCCATCCAGTATCCGGATGAATTCGCTGGACAGGCTGTTCTGGCACATCCATTGCGCATACGGTTCGAAATCATGGCCGACCGTCGCCATCGCCAAAGGCTCTTCGCCCAGCAGTTTCAGATTATAGGCAATATTGCCGGCGCAACCGCCGAATTCACGGCGCATCACGGGAACCAGAAACGATACGTTAAGAATATGGACTTTTTCCGGCAGAATATGGTTTTTAAACTTATCATGAAAAACCATGATGGTATCGTAAGCCATTGATCCGCATATCAGTGCGCTCATTGTGTTCCTCTTATATTAAAATTAAAGTCCAGGTGATCGCTGCCCAAACCAGCGACAGCATAACCGCTGCAGAACCAATATCCTTGGCTCTGCCGGATAATTCGTGATGTTCGAGCCCGACCCGGTCGACGACGGCCTCTACAGCTGAATTCAATAGCTCGACCAGCATGACCAGCACGATACTGCCGATCAGCAGCAGTTTTTCGACAGTGGTTTCACCCAGCCAGACCGCCAGTGGTGCAGTGATGACAAACAGGAGCACTTCCTGCCTGAAGGCTTCTTCATGTGTCCAGGTCGCTTTAAAGCCGGCAGCAGAAAAGAAGCATGCGTTTATCAGCCGTTGAAGGCCTTTTGCATTTTGATTCGCCATTATGTTTCGTTAAGTGATCAAAAACCGCCAATGATACACAATCTGTGGGGGAGTTTGGTTACAAACAGCGTAATAAACCGCTCAAACTCTGTACGATTTAAGAAAACCCACGGAAAGTCAAAAGCTTGCAGTTCATATAAACGCGTTATTCGCAAACTTATCCACAGATTTTGTGCATAACTGGCGGGCCGGTTTACTCTTCAATCGACTGACGATAAGCCTCGGCATCCATTAATCGATCCAGATCGGACGGATCATCCGCTTTAACGCAAAAAAGCCAGGCCTGATAAGCATCGTTATTAACCTGTTCAGGTTCATCAGTCAGGGCGGCATTGACGGCGACAATCTCGCCGGCAACCGGACTGAATATATCCGATGCGGTTTTGACTGACTCCACGACTGCGCACTGCTCCTGGGCGGCTACTTTGCGCCCCAATTCAGGCAACTCGATATAAACCAGATCGCCCAATTCTCCCTGGGCAAAATCCGTTATGCCGACACGCACTACATTGTCGTTTTCCAGCAGCGCCCATTCATGGGTTTTGGCATATTTCAGGTTTTCCGGCAAATCACTCATGTTCATCTCTCAAAGTAGTGTTTACGTAGCTTGTATTGTTGATTTCAAGGATAACGCGCTATTTTTTAAAAACAACAAAAAAATTCATTTATCCGATACGCTGGCCTTATAATTCGGGCAATCTCTACAAAGCCCATCAATTCCATGCTTTTCCCTGCCGGATTTAACGCACATTTAATAGCCGTTTTGTTTGCTGTCGGTGTTTTTCCCGTCTTTGCCGACGATGACGATAGCCGGATTCAGCCTGCACAGGCTACAGCAGGGCAGCCGGCCGTGGTTCTCGGCGATGAAGCGCAGAAATTGTCCGGCCTGGAGTCCATAACGCTGGCCGCTTCGAATTACCGGCCTGAATTCACCGCATACGGGAAGGCGGTCGCCATCCAGCCGTTGCTGGCGCTACGCAGCCAGTATCTGGTCGCGTTAGCCGAACAGAAAAGCGCGGCGGCAAAATTCAAGCTGGCCGAGCAGAGCATCAAGCGTCAGCAAGACTTATATAGTAGTGACATCGCCTCAAAACGTAGCCTGCAAAATCAACAATCGCAATGGCAAACCGACAAGGCCCTGTTGGATGCCTCGCAGTTCCGCATCAAGGCGATTTATGATGAAGCCCTGATCAACTGGGGCAAGGCATTGACCGATTGGGTTCTGTCGCCTGATGCGGGCAAACTGGCGCCTTTTTTATCGGGCCGGCAAAGCCTGCTTTTAATCACGCTGCCGGCCAACAGCCATTTGACCGATGACGTTAAGGAAATTTACATTGAACCGTCAGGCATTCGCAGCAAAGCCGTTAAAGCCGCGCTCATATCGGCCGCGCCGCAGATCGACGGCGCGGTTCAGGGCGAAAGCTATTTCTTTCAGGCCGATAGCGGCCGCATCAGGCCCGGCATGCGCGTCGCGGCCTGGATCACGCAACAGGATGACGACCGGGCCGGCGTGATGATTCCCAAATCGGCATTGATCTGGCATCTGGATCAGGCGTTTGTTTATATCAAGACCGGTAAGGATCGGTTCAGCCGCCGTCCTGTCACACATTTCTCGGCCACAGCCGACGGTTATTTCATCGGCGGGGGCATTGGGCCCGGCGAGGAACTGGTGACTACGGGCGCGCAAATGCTGTTGTCGGAAGAAATGCGCGGGCAGATTCCCGATGAGGATGATGATTAGCCGGTCATAATCATGCTGTGCATCCAGCCGCATGCCGGCTGAAGCATTCCATCCGACTGAAAATCGTGTAATCGGGAATATTAAAAAAAATCATGCTGGCCGCTCTCGTCCGTTTTTCCATCCGCTTCTACGGCATCGTCATCGCCCTTGCCGTCTTGATCCTGCTGTATGGCGGCTACCGTTTTTCCACGGCGGGGCTTGATATTTTTCCGGCCTTTTCGCCCAAACAGGTCATCATTCAAACCGAATCGCCGGGGCTGTCTTCCGAGCAGGTTGAAGTGCTGGTGACGCAGCAGATTGAAATGGCGATCAGCGGCCTGATCGGCATGGAATCGGTGCGTTCCGAATCGATTCAAGGGCTGTCGATTGTGACGGCGATCTTCAATGAAGACAGCGATATTTACCGCAACCGGCAATTGGTTGGCGAGAGGCTGGCGAGTCTATCGGGACGGCTGCCGCAGGGCATAGGCACGCCCGTGGCGATTCCGCTGTCTTCGTCGTCAGCCACAGTGCTGACGATCGGCTTAAGCTCCGACAGCAAGGATTTGATGACCTTGCGCAGCCTGGTCGACTGGACCCTCGTGCCTCGTCTCCTGTCTGTGCCCGGGGTTGCCGATGTCAATGTGTTCGGCGGCGAGGTCGCGCAATTGCAGATTCAGGTCGATCCCGTGCAACTGCACCGCTTTAACCTGGCGCTCGACGACATCATTCAGGCCGCTTCACAAGCAGGCAACATTCAGGGCGGCGGTTTCGTCGAAAACGGCAACCAGCGTTTTACATTACAGGTGACCGGGCAACCCGTCACGCCCGAGCAATTCGCCAAAATCCTCGTCAAACGTGATCAAGGGCGCAATATTACGCTAGGCGAAGTGGCCAGGATCGCCTACGCGCCGGAGCCGCCCATTGGCGCGGCGCAGATCATGGGCAAGCCCGGCATTGTCATGATGGTGATCGGCCAATACGGCGCCAATACCCTGTCCGTGTCCAGGCAGGTGGAACAGGCGCTGAAGGAATTCGAGCCCATTTTTAGCAAGCAGGCCATCACCTTCCATTCGCACCTGTTCCGGCCTGCCGATTATATCGAAACGTCGCTGTCCAACTTGTCGGGGCATCTGCTGATCGGCGGCTTGTTCGTGGTCATTATTCTGTACCTGTTCCTGTTCAATTTCCGCACGGCGTTTATTTCTGCGCTGGCCATTCCATTGTCGCTGATCAGCGCCGTCATCGTCCTGCTGGAAGCCGGGGTCAATCTCAACATCATGGTGCTCGGCGGCCTGGCGATCGCCTTGGGCGAGGTCGTCGATGATGCCATCATCGACACCGAGAATATTTTCCGGCGCTTGCGCGAGAACCGCTTGTCGGACCGGCCGCTGCCTGTGGCCGATGTCGTTTACCAGGCATCGCTGGAAGTGCGCAGTTCGGTCGTTTACGCAAGCTTTATCGTCGCGCTGGTGTTTGTGCCGCTGCTGACCTTGAACGGCGTGGCAGGGCGCTTGTTTGCGCCGCTGGGTTATTCCTACATTCTGGCTATTCTGATGTCGCTGCTGGTGGCGCTGACCTTGACGCCAGCCTTGTGCTACGTGCTGCTTGGCTTCCATGCCGACGATGATGAGCCGCCGCTGATCAGACGCATCAAGCCGCGCTATGGCGCCGCGTTGAATTTTGTGATCGGGCATTTCAAGGCAGTCATGGCCGTCAGCATGACTGTGTGCTTCGTTGGCCTGCTGGCGTTTTTCGCCTTTGACAGCAAATTCCTGCCCGAATTGCGCGAGGGTCATTACATTGTCCATACCACCAGCATGCCCGGCACATCCTTGCAGGAATCGCTGAGAATCGGCAGCAAGCTGACCGAGCAATTTATGAAGATTGAAGGCGTTGAGTCGGTATCGCAGTGGGCCGGCCGGGCCGAGCGCGGCGCCGACACGTACGGCAGCCATTACAGCGAGTACGAGGTCCGCCTCAAGCCCATGCCGGGATCGGAACAACAGCAGGTCCTGGACAGGCTCAGGGAGATACTGAATAATTTTCCGGGCATTTTATTCGAAGCCAATACCTTTTTGACGGAGCGGGTGGACGAGACCATTTCCGGTTATACTTCGCCGGTCGTCGTCAATATTTACGGCAATGACCTGACAGTTCTTGACGGCAAGGCCCAGGCGCTGGCCGAGATTATGCGCGGCATTCCCGGCGCCGCCGACGTGCAGTTGCGCTCGCCGCCCGGCACGCCGCTGGTGCAAATCGATCTGGATCTGGACCAGCTCAGTTTCTGGGGCATATTGCCGTCGCAGGTCATCAATACCCTGCAGGCTGCTTATGAAGCGCATGTCGTCGGCAAGCTCGCTCAGGGTAATAAAATCTTCAATATCGCCGTGGCCCTGGCGCCGGAGTTAAGAAAGCAGCCCGAATCGATTGCCCAATTGCCGATCAGAACTCAGGACGGCAGCCTGATCATGTTGTCGCAGGTTGCAGAGATCAGGCATGCGGCCAGCCGTTACAACATCCTGCATCAGGGCGCGCAACGCCGGCAGACCGTGACCTGCAATATCATCGACCGGGACCTGGATGACTTCATGCGGGAGCTTAAAGCGCGCGTGCTGAAAGAGATTCCATTTTCGGCCGATGTTTACCCTGAATTCACGGGCGCGGCGATCGAGCAGGCCCAGGCCCGTAATGAGCTGATTCTGCATGCGTTGCTGGCCGGCGCGGGCGTGCTGATTTTTATTTATATCGCCATAGGCAGCTTTCGCCACGCTCTGCTGACGCTGGCAAATCTGCCGTTTGCCCTGATCGGCGGCGTCGCTGCGGTTGCATTGACCGGTGCGACGCTGTCGGTCGGCTCGGTTGTCGGTTTCATCACCCTGTTCGGCATCACCGTGCGCAACAGCATCATGCTGCTGTCGCACTACCGCTATCTGGTCGGAGTCGAGGGGAAAAACTGGAATCTGGAGACGGCCATGCAGGGCGCTCAGGAGCGCTTGCCGGCTATTCTGATGACGGCGCTGGTGACTGGGCTGGCCATGTTCCCGATCGCCTTCAACAGCGACAATCCGGGGCGCGAGATCATGGGGCCGATGGCGGCGATCATTATCGGCGGGCTGGCGTCTTCCACGCTGTTGAATTTGCTGCTGCTGCCCGGCGTATTGCTCAGGTTCGGGAAATTTAAAAACTAGCTGAGGTTATGCATTTCTGTAGGGTATGCATCGCATACCTTTGCCAAATTCGCCGGCTTATTGCGATTCTGGAAAGGTATGCAGTGCGTACCCTACGACAGCGAACCGTGTGCCTGCCACTACCGGCGGAGCGGGCAGTACGATATTTACAACTACAGTATTAAATGCGAAACCAGATTGTTTCGGGTCGAATACCCACAAGTGAATTCGGCCCTGCGGAGACTGATCAAACGGAAAAACTCTCGCCGCAGCCGCAGGTGGCTTTGACATTGGGATTGTTGAACTGAAACGCCGCATTGATGCCTTCACGGCGATAGTCGACTTCGATGCCGTCAATCACAGGCAGGTCGGCTTGCTGAACGATGATTTTAACGCCGAAGTTTTCAAAGGCGACGTCGTCTTCAGCCAGAGCGTCGGCATAATCCAGCGCATAAGCGTAACCGGAGCAGCCGGATTTTTTGACGCCGAGTTTTAAGCCGATGCCTTTGCCGCGCTTTTCGAGTTGTTTTTTGATTTGATTCGCTGCGCTTTCTGTTAATGAAACAGACATAATAACCTCTTGGTGCTTGATCCTTTATAACAAGGATTTCAATAATTCAATAAATTTGCTGACATCATCAGCCGTATTGGCTTGTCCCAGGCTGACGCGAATGGCGCTTTTGGCCAGTTCGGGTTCAACGCCCATGGCCGTCAGTACGGTGCTGGGCTCTCTTGCGCCGCTGGCGCAGGCCGAGCCGCTGGAGACAGCGACATTTTTCTGGTCCAGCTTCATGAGCAGCAATTCGCCGTCGAGCCCGTCAATGCCGAACTGGACGGTATTGGGCAATCGCCGAGCCTGACGGGCAAAAATCGTTAAGCCGGGGATAGCCATCAAGCCGTCTTCGAGCTGGCCCCTTAAAGCCAGCAGATTTCGGCTGCGCTCGGCAAGCTCCACTCTCGCTAGTTCCGCTGCCTTGCCAAAGCCGATGATGGCCGCGACATTTTCGGTTCCGGCTCGCAGATCCTGCTCCTGGCCGCCGCCCAGCAATAACGGGTTGATTGGGACGTCTTTTTCGAACACCAGGGCGCCGCAGCCTTTCGGTCCGTAAATTTTATGGCTGGACAGAGACATCAAGTGCGCGCCAAGCTCATTGAAGTTTACCGGTATCTTTCCTAAAGCTTGCACTGCATCCGTATGAACGAGAACCCGATGCTCCCTTAATTGCCGCGCGTATTTGGCAATATCCTGAATGACGCCGGTTTCATTGTTTGCCAGCATGAAAGAGGCCAGGCCGGGCTTGCGCCTGACAACCTGATCCAGGGCTTCTTGCGTAATCAGCCCGTCGCTGTCGACGTCAATAATGGCAAGTTCTCGGCCCTGGTTTTTCAAGCGCTGGGCCGGCTCAGCAATGGACGGGTGCTCGATGGCTGAAACGGCAAGTCCGGCATCGGATCCGCCTGCCGCCAGAGCCAGGTTGTTGGCTTCGGTGCCGCCGCTGGTAAAAATGACTTGCGCAGGCTGTGCGCCAACCAGTGAAGCAACCTGCTCGCGGGCCGTCTCTATGGCGCTTCGGGCAACTCGGCCTTGACGATACAGGCTGGAAGGATTGCCGTAGAAGGTGGTCAGAAAAGGCAGCATGGCGTCCAACACCCGTTCATCTATCGGTGTTGTCGCGTTATGATCAAGGTAGATCATTTAATTTAAGCGCTGACCCCATTTTGACGATGAACGACAATGACGTGCTGAGTCTCCTGTTCCTGCCTTCTGGCAACTTCCTGAATCTGATGTCTCTCCAGAAGCACGCCCAGGTTGATGTCTGTCAGATAATGGCGAATCTGCTCGCTCAGGCCCATCCATAGGTCATGGGTCAAACAGGCCTGGTTATTCTGGCAGTTGCCTTCCCCGCCGCATTTGGTTGAATCGAGCGGTTCGTCCACAGCGGCAATGATATCGGCAATATTAATCTCGCTGGCCTTGCGGCTGAGTTTATAGCCGCCGCCCGGTCCGCGCACGCCTTTTACCATGCCGGCACGACGCAGACGCGCGAATAATTGTTCCAGATAAGACAGGGAAATAGTTTGGCGAGTAGCAATTTCAGTTAGGGTAACCGGCTTTTTTTGACTGTGAAAAGCCAAATCCAGCATAGCGGTCACGGCATAGCGACCTTTAGTGGTTAAGCGCATAAGACCATCCTTTAATAGTAAATACAATAAGTTCTCATTGCTATAACTATACTTAACCCAGCAAAATAGTCAACTTTTAAAAGGTTAATATTTTTACGGGTAAATCGTGACCGCTATTGCAGCATTAAGCTATTATAATCATATACTTAATCTTTTCTTAAGAAAGAGTCGCCAGTCCGGTGAAAAGACTGGCGGTTTGTATGAATTGATGAGTGGATGAGTATATTAATGCCCCCGGAGGTGATTTCCGGAGGCATCTAAATCGTATGTTAAATTTCTTCTTTCTTGTCTTTCACATAGCTGTCTTCGATTTCGCAGCCTTCCAGATCGGGCACTGGCGGTTGCGAGTAGGCGATGCCGGCGTCATTCAGCGCTTTTTTCATGGTTTCTATCTGCTCGTCCAGCACATGAATATGATCGAGCATGCGGTTGATCGCGTTAGCGATAGGGTCCGGCATGTCTGCCGTCGCGCCATAGGCATCGAAGCCCATCTTGCTGGCGATTGCATTGCGCCCCGGTGTTGATTTTTTGGCTTTTGAGTCAACAATATGCCCGGGAATGCCGACTATCGTTACGCCGGACGGTACGGATTTCAGTACGACCGAATTCGAGCCGATGCGGGCGCCTTGTCCTATTTCGATAGGTCCGAGAACCTTTGCGCCGGCGCCTATGACCACGCCGTTGTGCAGCGTCGGATGGCGCTTGCCTTTCTGCCAGGTCGTGCCGCCCAGCGTTACGCCGTGATACAGCGTACAGTCATCGCCGATCACGGCGGTTTCGCCGATCACGACGCCCATGCCGTGATCGATAAAGAAGCGACGGCCTATTCTGGCGCCGGGATGGATTTCGATGCCTGTCAGCCAGCGGCTGATATGGGAAATAAAGCGCGCCAGCCATTTGAAGCCGGCGTTCCAGCAATAATGGCTGAGGCGGTGAATCAAGATGGCGTGTATGCCGGGATAAGCGGTTATGACCTCAAAGACGGATTGCGCCGCCGGGTCCCGTTCGAAAACGCACAGGATGTCTTCCTTCAATCTGCTGAACATATCACTGATTCCTTTTATGGCCCTGAGACATTCTCAAGATACCTCTGAGGATGTCCACCTCTTTAGTATCGAGCTGTGCACGATTAAAAAGCCTGCGCAGGCGCCGCATGATCGACTTTGATTTGTCGGGATGCATGAAGCCGATATCGGTCAAAGCCTCGTAGAGATGGTCATAGAACATTTCCATTTGCGCCGTCGTGGCCAGAGGATCTTCGCCCTTGTCGCCGACCATGATTTCGTGCGATTGGCCTGAGGCGACGAATAATTCATAGCAGATCACCTGCACGGCCGCAGCAAGATTCAGCGAGCTGTATTCGCTGCTGCAGGGAATACGCAGCAGATAGCGGCACAGGTCCAGTTCATGGTTTTTCAGGCCGGAGTTTTCTCTGCCAAAAATGATGGCGGCTTTAGCCGCTTGCGCCTCGACAGCGAGTTTTTCGGCGCATTCGCGGGGCGTCAATTCCGGCCAGCTGATGGTCCGGCAGCGGGCGCTGGCGCCGATGACCAGTTGGCAATCGGCAATGGCTTCCTCCAGGCTCTGGCACACCGTTGCCCGCGCAAGTATGTCATCGGCGCCGGATGCCCGCGAGGTTGCGTCGGCGCTCGGAAAAATTTTGGGCGCAACCAGTGACAGATTAGTCATCTTCATATTCTTCATGGCACGGGCAACGGCGCCTATATTGCCCGGGTGCGAAGTTTCGACCAGAACGATTTTGATATTAGACAGCAATGTGTTGTCTCTTCGTGGAAAAAAGAGCCAATTCTAGCAAAAGATTTGGTATGCTATGGAGGTTTTCTACTTGCTCATTATAAATTCAGCCTATGCAACCAATGCTTAATATTGCCGTCCGTGCTGCAAGAAGCGCCGGCGACCTTATCGTACGCTCATCCGACAATGTCGGCCGTTTGCACATCAACCAAAAAAGCAGGAATGACTTTGCCAGTGAGGTCGATCAATTGGCCGAACGGGAAATCATCAATATCATCAGAACTGCTTATCCCGATCATGCTATCCTGGCTGAAGAAAGCGGCGCGCACAAAGGCAATGATTTTGTCTGGGTGATCGATCCGCTGGACGGCACGACAAATTTTCTGCACGGTTTCCCTCAATACGCCGTTTCCATAGCTTTGGTGCATAAAGGCAAAATTGAAGTCGGCGTCGTCTACGATCCGCTGCGCGATGAATTATTCACTGCCAAACGCGGCGGCGGCGCAATGCTGAACAACCGCCGCATCAGGGTGACAGCCCAGGCCAGCCTGACAGGCGCACTGATCGGCACAGGCTTTCCCTTTAAGAATCTGCAGTATCTTGATGCCTATCTGGGCATGTTCCGCGCCATGTCGGATTCGGCCGGTATCCGCCGCGCCGGCGCTGCGGCGCTGGATCTGGCTTATGTGGCCGCCGGACGTCTCGATGGCTTTTGGGAAATCGGCCTGCGCGAGTGGGACATGGCGGCGGGCATCCTGCTGATCAAGGAAGCCGGCGGCGTCGTCACTGATTTCTCCTTCAATGATAAATACATGGAATCGGGCAATGTGATTGCTGGCAATCCTAAAATGCATCAGATCATGTATCAGGCGATTGAGCCGCATGTGACGCCGGCTTTGAAATAAGCGGCAGTCCATCAAAATAATCCACGAAGAACGCAAAGAAAAACTTCGCGACCTTCGTGGGTGGCGGAATTTTTGATTGCCTGATTTCTTGTCAGGCAATCGGAGAAAGGCTTTAGTATGTCAATGTCAGTCCGACATTGAACGAGCGGCCCATGCCCGGTACGGCAGTTCCGGCTATATACTGTCCTGTGGCAGGATGTCTTTCACCTATGTAAGTGCCGCCTAACGGTAGCGCATAGTTTTTGTCCAGCAAATTGTCTATGCCGGCATCGACGCGCATATGCTTCCAACTGTAACTGCTGCGCAGATTCATCAGTACAAAGCCCGCAGTTCTTGGCTCCAGACGCACATCCTGTACATCGTCTTTGGCATCGACGATCTGGGTTTCAATCGTATTGGTCCAGCCGCCCAGCCGGTGGTCCAAGGCGACCAGCGCATTAAACGGCATCTGCTGGTACAGGTTACCGCCCGTATCGTTGTTCTGTCCCCTGACATAATCGTCCTGCCGGTCAGGCTGCCGTATTGGCTGGAATCCAGCAACAGTTTACTGCCTGATACATCGACGCCGAACAGATGGGCTTCAAAGTTATCCAGCTGCAGCAGATTAAAGCCGCCATGCGACGGGCTGGCGCAGGTCAGACCGTTGGCCGGCTGACACAGTTCGGCGTCGATATAATTGTCGACGT
The DNA here is from genome assembly GCA_964411045.1 of uncultured Methylobacter sp. Taxonomy (GTDB): domain Bacteria; phylum Pseudomonadota; class Gammaproteobacteria; order Methylococcales; family Methylomonadaceae; genus Methylobacter. The sequence goes on from CAYPJI010000017.1 coordinate 14,911, forward strand.
TGGTGTAAAAAGGCGTGACCTTGACTTGCCAGTCCTCCTGATTCACGTCATGCCAGTCGGCGGTCGCGCTGATGGTATGGGCAACTTCGGGCTGCAGGTTGATATTGCCGACATAGCCGTTGCCGTCGCCGACCCAGTTGTTCATGAACATATTCATCGGCATGACCATCATGCCCATCTGGGTGCCGCGCGACCAGGCATAGCGTTCGTACAGGCTCGGCGAGCGCGTTTTCCGGGCGACGCCAAACTCATAAGTCTGCATGTCATTGAAGGTGTAACGCGCCATAGCCGTCCAGTCGATATTGATGTCGGTGCGCTTGTGCTTGGTATTGTTGAAGGCAGCGGCGTCAGGCGTCAGCTTGCCGTAGTCCATGACATTGCCGGCATCCGTCTCCACGCCGCCGACGCGGATGCCGACCTGAGTCAGCCATTGGGCGTTCCAGCGGGCTTCCCATTCGGTAAATACATCCAGCCGGTCGCGCTTGCCTTCAAAGATGTTCCAGAAGGGGCCGGCGCCCTGCATCATTTTCTTTGGATCGGTGCCGATCGGGTCCCACCAGTCGTTCAGGCGATAGCGCTGATATTCGCTGCCGACGGTCAGCAAATGCCGGTCGGTCACATCGATATTGGCCTTGATCATCAGGCCCTGGTTGATGCCGTGCGTATCCATGGGCATGGTCCGGCCTGATTCGCCGCCTTTGTCCTTCATGAAGTTCATCTTGTGCCGGGCGTCTTCATGATAGGCGCGCGCTTCCAGATTACCCCAGTCGAACTGGCTCTTGGTGAAGACATTGGCAAACCAGCTGTCATCGCCGGTCATATCCATGCGCACATTGGGGAAGCCCTGGTAAGGGATGTTTTGCTGGCCTACCTTGATGACGGCAAGATGCTTGTCGTTGCGCAAGGCTAATGACAGAGACTGGTTTTCGGATCGATAGGCCGAAGAGCCGACAACATCCTTGCCATTGATTCTATTAACGCCGGTAAAATCGCCGCCGGCTTTGTAATTGCGCGATTGTACCGAAGAGCCTGTGTAAGTCAGGGACGCATTCTCGTTCGCGATCGAGGCGGAAATATTGCCGCCGTATGCGTCGCCGTTGCTGCGGTAGAAGCCTGACATCTGACCCCTGATCAAAGGCGCCTCGCCGTCCTCGGCAAATTCGGGGTCGGCTGAATTGACGCGAATGGTCCCGCCGATGCTGTCGCCGCCGAGGCTCACCGGCGTGATGCCGGCCAGTATCTGGGCGCTGAGAACACTGGACGGCGCCACGTAAGAAAGCGCCGGATTCATATGGTTGGCGCAGGCCGAAATCAAATTCATGCCGTCTACTTGCACCCGTAGCCGGTCGTCCGCCATACCATGCAGAATGGGTCGGCTTGAAATGCCGCCGCCGCCGGAAAGGTTCATGCCGGGCACGTCGCTGAACATTTTGGCCGTATCGCTGATAGCCGTCCTGGATAGCGCTATCTTGGAATGGTCGAGATAAGCGCCGAAAGGTACATCGATATTCGATGCCTGGCCTTTGATGATCATCGTATCCAGAACCATGGCGTCGTCCGCACGTGTAGTCTGTTCTTTGTTCTGGCTGGCGTTGACGTCGGCTTTATCCGCAGTTACAGGTTCGGCAGCAATCCCGCTTCCTAAATAACTCGCTCCCAATAATAGTACGTACTTCTTCATTTTGCTTATTTATTAGTTAATAACTTTCTAATAATAAGCATTTTTCATACCATAATATTCAGTTGGTCATCAGATTTAGTATTTGCTTATATAATATAAAGATATCTAATTAAAAATGTAAATAAATGCTGACGTACAAGTAGTATTGAGATCACATTTGTGGCAAATGACCTATTTTTGTGTGTTAAATAACATAGTTTAATTATTTTCAACAAAATTGTACGGATAGAGGGCGGCCGTGTTTTGCCGGGCGTAAAAATGCAGCTTGATAGGCCTCGGTAAGAGGCTTTGATGATTTGGATGGGCCGGAATAGAATTTTTTACTGATGTTATGCCGTTGCAGGAGAATTACTTATGCCCTGCACGGTATTCGATCCGAAACACTGCTATTTTTAAAGAGGTCATTAAGTGCGAATACCCTAAAGGTGAATTCGCACCTACGCCGATCTGGTCATGATGTCAATGAAGACGATCGGCGGTCATGTTGATCCGGATTATTGGCCAGGGCAGGAGGGGCACATGTCTGACTAACGGATCAGTCCGGTATCTAAATCGGGGAATAATAAAGGGTCCTTGCGGTACGGCCTGTTAAAAAAGCTCCAGTGCCATCATTAGCGCATCTTCGCGGCCATTTTCAGCCGGATAATAGCCTTTTCTGATACCTATTTCGTTGAAGCCCAGGTTTTCGTATAAGGCGATAGCGTTTTTGTTGGAAGGCCGCACTTCCAGGAAAACGGTTTCGGCCCGTTCCCTTGCCGTTTCAATCAGATGCTCCAGCAGCTTCCGGCCGATGCCTTGGCCTT
>CAYPJI010000018.1:0-14676 GCA_964411045.1 uncultured Methylobacter sp.
ATCGTTAAAACGAAAGCCGCTTTCCAGTTCTTCCAATGTAGCTTGATCGCATTCAACATTCATTAACACATAATGAGCTTTATGAATTTTATTGATGGGATAAGCCAGATGCCTACGACCCCAGTCTTCCAATCGGTGGATTTTGCCGGCTGCGCCTTCGATAGTTGATCTATAACGATCAATCATCGCCGGAACCTGAGAACTTTGGTCGGGATGGACTAAAAAGACAATTTCATAATGTCGCATAATTTTTCCTTACGGTTTAAAGCCCTCCATCTCTCTTAATAAAGATGGTAAAGCAAGGAGAGGCCGAATGCCTCAAAGAACCAACTATTATAGGGGCTTTTTAAAACATTGGGAAGGCCAAACACAAACATCAAGGCAAAAGTGAATCTAAATTGATTAAAAAACCAGCAATATTAATTTTTTATCGGCTTTAGTTTGCAGAAAACTTTCTCATTGCTTGAAGATTCACAAGTAAGAGACTCAAACGGCAAAACTGAATGATATTTATAGTATTGATGATCTTCACAGTCATCAATGGCGCGAAAATCAGGATGCCATGAACAGCTCGAAAAACGAACAGAAACCTGATCAATGTCAAAATACCATTACTTTTCAAAGTGTTTTATAACTTTCTTAAATAATTGAAAAATAAATGCAAGCATAAAGATCGCATTCAGCCTACATTCAGGCTTGACAAAAATTTCCCACTGTAGACACTAAAGGAGTTTTCACTACTCAGAGCAATCCTTCTTTGAACGACATACCCCTTAGTATGCTCTTCGGCATACTGGCTTTAATGCTTATTATTTCGGCTTTTTTCTCCGGTTCCGAAACGTCTCTAATGACCCTGAATCGTTACCGCTTGAAACATTTAGTCAAGCTCAAGCATTCAGGCGCCATAAAAGCTCATCATTTGCTGCAAAGACCCGATCGCCTAATCAGCCTGATTTTATTGGGCAACAACTTTGTCAACGTTGTCGCCTCATCAATAACAACAGTCATTGCCATCCGTTTATACGGCGAAAGTGAATCCAGCATTGCCATCGCCGCCGGGGTTTTAACTATCGTGCTTCTCATTTTCTCAGAAGTTGCGCCGAAGACACTGGCCGCGGTCAAGCCTGAAATTCTCGCCTTTCCGGCGGCATGGGTCTTCACCCCTTTACTGAAGCTCCTCTACCCGATTGTCTGGGCCGTCAACCTAATCACCGGTCAACTGCTAAATTTAGTCGGCATCAATATTAAAAAGCACAACCATGACCTGCTCAACAAAGAAGAATTGAAAAGCATCGTGGCTGAAGCAGAAAGCCTAATGCCTTCACGCTACCAGAAAATGCTGATGGGCATACTTGATCTTGAATCGGCGACTGTTGAAGACATCATGACGCCGCGCAATGAAATTGTCGGCATTGACCTCGAATTACCGATCGAAGAGATCATCCGGCAAATCAAGGCCAGTCCGCACACTCGCTTGCCCGTCTATAAAAAAAGCATCGATAGAGTAATCGGTTTCCTGCATTTAAGAAAAATCCTCATGGTTGTAAATAATGAGGATTTTGACAAACAAACCATTATAAATCAGCTGATCAAGCCTTCTTTCATCCCGGAAAGCACCCCTGTACATAAACAAATTCACCGGTTTAAAATCGAGAAAATACGCATCGGACTAGTTGTTGACGAGTACGGAGATGTGGAAGGACTCGTTACTCTGGACGATTTGCTGCAGGAAATAGTAGGGGAACTGATTACCGACGATGTCACCGTCAGAGAACAAAGCGACGGCAGTTTTCTGGTAGATGCCAACATTACGGTCAGAGAACTAAACCGTGTCACGCAATGGTCGCTACCGACTGAAGGCCCGAAAACTCTGAACGGACTTATCCTTGAGTTCATGGAAACTATCCCGGAGCCGGGCACCAGTATAAAATTGCACGGCTATCCGCTGGAAATTCTAAAGCGCGATGAAAATACCGTTAAATTGGTTAAGTTTCTGTCGCAAAAATAGATGGTTGCATTCCATACCGACAAGTTCCATCAAAAAACTTGTGTTTTTTTGGCTAACTAAAAGAATCCGTCTATAATTAAAGCCGTTTAGGAGTTAATTTACGGCAGCAATGGCAAGACTCACTGTTTTCTTTAAAGATAAAGCGATCCACTCAGACCTGTTTGACAACGGTGTTATACATATTGGTCGCGATGAGACTAATGATTTAACTATCGATAGCCTCGCAGTGGCTCCGGCTCATGCGGCTCTTGTCATTCGCGACGGCAGTTGCATCATCAAGCAGTTGAATGATGATTTTCCATTAATCGTCAATCGTGTAAAAATCAAAGAATGTCATCTTAATAACAATGACACGATTTCTATCGGCAAGCATGACATCGTCTACAATACGACTGAACCGGCACCAGAGCAGGTTCGACATATCACCGCAAATAACAAAGACAGCAAGCCGATAGATGATGATAAAGCCGGCGCCCATCCACTCATAACTGTCGCTAACCTGCAGGTCATGGATGGCCCGAATATAGGCAAAATCCTGCTTTTGAAAAATGCAATGACGCGGCTTGGCCATAGCGGTAGCGGCCTGGTCGTCATATCGAGAAGAAAAGAAGGCTACTTCATCGCCGCACTGGAAAATAAGAGCCAGATCACAGTCAATAACCAACCTTTGGATGACAACTCCCTCAAGCTGAGCAACAATGATGTAATCGTTATTGACAGTACAAGCCTGCAGTTCTTTTTGTGCTAATGAGCCGGCAGGCTCAATCGCACAATAACCACAAACACAGCTATCCGCCTATCCTCACCATTAAAGATCCGAAAAAATTTCCAGCGCTTCGGAAAGATGGGAAACTGCATGGATTTCCAATCCTTCAATCGGTTTTCTCGGCGCATTGGCTTTCGGAATAACCGCTTTTTTGAAACCGTGTTTTGCCGCGTCATTAAGGCGCGCATGACCGTTCGCAACCGGCCTGATCTCGCCGTTAAGACCAAGCTCGCCAAAAAAGAATGAATCGTGCGGAATCACCTTATCCCTCAGGCTGGACACAATTCCCACGACAATAGCCAAATCAGAGCTTGTTTCCGTGACTTTGATGCCACCGACCACGTTAGCGTAAATCTCGTCATTGCCGGTTAAAATACCGCCGTGCCGTGCCAGCACAGCCAGCAGCATAGCAAGACGGTTCTGATCGAAACCGACGGCCAGGCGTCGCGGATTGCCATACTGACATTCAATAACCAGTGCCTGGATTTCCACCAGCAAAGGCCGCGTACCTTCCCAGAGCACGGTCACAACGCTGCCTGACGATGGTTTTTCGGCCCGGTTCAAAAACATGGCCGACGGATTCTTGACTTCCTTAAGCCCCGAACTGTCCATGGCGAAAAAACCCAGCTCACCGACACTGCCAAAGCGGTTTTTATCGGCCCTTAAAACCCTGAACCGGGCATCATCCGTCGAAGCCAGAATCACCTGCGTATCGACGATGTGGCTCAATGTCATGGGGCCAGCCAGCGACTGATCCTTGGTTACATGACCGACCATAAAAATGGAAACATTGTGCTTTTTAGCGTACTGAGTCAGGTAGCTGGCCGACTCCCGAACCTGAGAAACAGAGCCGGGTGCCGAGTCCGTATCCAGCGTATGCATGACCTGGATCGAATCGATCACCAGAATTTGCGGCCGCACTTCGTCCAGCACATCGCATATGCTCTGTACCGAAGTTTCGGCCAGCATCATGATGTCATCAACCGGCAGCTTGAGCCTGTGCGCTCTTTCGGCAATCTGTTGCAGCGACTCCTCACCGGAGACATACAGCACTCTCACGCCATCGTTGGCGATATTGGCGATAGCCTGCAGCAAGATAGTGCTCTTGCCGGCCCCCGGCGCGCCCCCGATCAAAACCACGCTGCCCCTGACAATCCCGCCGCCCAAAACACGGTCAAACTCCGAAATCCGGGTGGAAATGCGTTCGGCCTGCGAAAGATTGATATCGGACAATAATTTAACTTCTGACCGGCTTCCGGCGTAGCCTACCGTGCGACCGGGACGGCCGGAAGCCGCAGGCCCGAGCCTGACTTCCTTGACCGTATTCCATGCGCCGCAGCTCGTGCATTGCCCCGCCCAACGCGGAAAATCCGCTCCGCACTGATCGCAAACAAACGCTGTTTTGTTTTTTTTGCTCATGTTGATTAAGACGACATCCAAAACCTAGAAAATATCGTCATCCTCGCTTATCAAATTATTTAATGACTGCAATCCAGTTGCCCTATTAGCTTCTCTGCCTGAGGATGCTTGCATTAGAAACTACAGTCCCACCATCAGATGGCTGCCATGCTTTTTCAGCCAATGCCTTCGCCGCTGATAATCGGGCAAATGCTCGGCCACCAGCGCCCAAAAATGTCGGGAATGATTTTTAACCTGAATATGGCAAAGTTCATGAACAACCACATATTCCAGGACTTCAGGCGGAGCCATGATCAACAGCCAATTGATATTGATATCGTCGTGAATGCCGCAACTGCCCCAACGGCTCTTTTGGGTCTTGATTTTGATGGACCGCGGAAACAGCTGCCTTTTATCGGCATGGGTGTTTACCAGTTGCTCCACATGCAGCTTTGATGTCGTCTTCATCCAGCGTATCAAGGCTTTTCTGATATCCTCGCCATACTCCCTGGCAACCAGTGCATCAGGGACATGAGCAACGAATGTATCTGAAAACTCTATTTTGACCCTTTTTAATGCTGAAGGTTTGACTGCCAATTGATACTGTTTTCCTTGAAAAGGGATATCGACGCCATGTTTATAATCGGACGGCGCACGACGGCCAAACAGATGACTTTTGGCTTCCATGTTCGCCAGGGTCTGCATGATCCACTGCTGCTTTTCCAGAACAAATTGCTCAATGCGCAGCGGCGAAGCTTTCACGGGCGCTACGACTTCAACCTTGCCGGGTGTTACAACAATGCGTACTCTGGTGGCACGCTGACTGTGGCGAATGTGATAAGAAAAAGGTAGATTAAAAATAACAGCTCTCTAATACAACAAATTATTCTATTTTCCTTAATTTAAGCCCGCCCCCAAATCGGCCAAACTGAACCGTCAAAACGATTTCCCAGCGCCTTCAGCTTTAGCCTGCCATGAATTGGCGCGGTCAGACTTGCAAACAAGCAACAGATGGTGCAATCCTGCCCTATCATCATATGCCGACAGCCAGAAATTCAAGCGGCGTCATCCAATAATCTTCAGCACTCAATGTAGCATATCATTGACAAATATAGTATCCATATTAACCAATTTGAGCTCTTTATCTGGATGAAGTTATTGGGATAAAGAGCGGCTAGCCTTGTGCTATCTACATGGATCAGCTGATTTTATTCATGCTGATTAATCATATGAGTAGCCAATTGTTGTAGAGCCTGGCTTAGATTTTCCCTGAAAACTGCATCCATGGGCATTTCGTTTAACGCCTTATTCATGCATAATATCCATTGATCTCTTTCAGATGGCCCTATGGCAAAAGGAAAATGCCGTTGCCGCAAACGTGGATGTCCATACTGCTGAATAAACAGATCGGGGCCGCCCAGCCAGCCCGATAGGAACTTGAACAACTTATCGCGGGCCCCTGACAGGCTTTTTGCATGCATGGCCCTAATGCCGGCCGCCTCCGGCATCGTATCCATAAAAAAATAAAAACGGTCGACTAGACTTAATAATGCTTTTTCACCGCCGATAAGCTCATAAGGCGTCTTCTGTATAATTTCTGTCATCATTTAACTCTAAAATTACTGCGCTTAAGCCCATATTTTACTCAATTTTTGTTACCAACATCTCGAAACTCTTGTAAGATTTAGAGGTCTTTCTGTTTTGTTAACCTTTTGTTTGAGGAATCTGAATAAAATGAGATTAAATACCGCTGTTTCCCGTCCGGAAGCCAGTATTCTGGCGACCAATAAAATGCTGAAGAACACCTATCTGTTATTGTCAATGACATTGCTTTTCAGCGCGTTGATTGCCGGTGTTTCGATGTATATGAATCTGCCGCACCCCGGCATGATCATCACTTTAGTGGGCTATTTCGGCTTGTTGTTCCTGACTGAAAAATTCAAGAACAGCGGCTTGGGTCTGGTTTTTGTCTTTGCATTGACCGGCTTCATGGGCTTAACGCTGGGCCCTATCTTGAACATGTACCTGCATGCCTTCAGCAACGGTCATGAACTGATCATAACTGCATTAGGCGGAACCGGCGTCATCTTTTTAGGCCTGTCAGGCTACGCCTTAACCACCCGTAAGGATTTCAGCTTTCTGGGCGGCTTCCTGATGGTCGGCATATTGGTAGCGTTTCTGGCCGGTATCGGCGCAATGGTCTTCTCCATGCCTGGTTTATCCCTGGCCGTATCGTCCATGTTTATTCTGCTGATGGCCGGCATGATCCTGTTCCAGACCAGCGCCATCATACACGGCGGTGAAACCAACTATATTTCCGCCACCGTATCGCTGTACGTCTCCATCTACAACCTGTTCCTGAGCTTGTTGCAACTGCTGGGTGTTTTCGGTGGCGACGACTAAAGCGCCCCTTACCGCTCTTATCCTGGGTGCGAAGCAAAGTCCGGCTTATCTGGCCGGACTTTTTATTTTGTTGTTGCTGCTTGCAGGCTGTCAGACTGCGAAAACACCCGATGAGGTAACGGCAGCATTCTGGGAAGCCTTGATAGACGGCAACCTTAAGACCGCCAAAACCTATTCCACGCCGGCAAGCCGCGATCTGATCGAAAAAGAGCCGTATCTCGAAGACGCGTCAGTGGAAACTGTCCATCAATGGCTCTGCCTCGTCGGTAGAGACCATCGTTACCTTGGCAAGCAATGGAGAAACCGGTAGGTCCTTAACTTTTAACACCGTTCTGGAAAAGGAACACGATAAATGGCTGATCGACTACCGGCAAACTCTGATTAATATTTCTAGCCTGCCATTCAATGTTATTCTCAGAAGCTTGCAGGAGATTGGCGATGTCTTGCACAAACAGCTGGAACGGCAACTCCCGTTTATTGAAAAGCAAGTCGAGTCTTTCGGCCAGGAGCTGGAAAGACAACTTCCACTGATTAAAAAACAAGTTGAGTCTTTAGGCCAGGAACTGGAAAAGCAACTGGATGAATTCGGGCGTCAATTGGAAAAACCAAGGCCGCCAGACAAGCAATCGCCTCATCCCGGAGCAATTTAGCCACAATACCTATTGCATTCACAGCCTGCAGGCGGACCAATTAAGCCGCCTCGTCATGAGACGTACGCTTAATAGTTCTGATAATAGCGCAGCCCCACACCTCACGGATGAAGTTAAACATATCAATTCACCCAGATAACGAATCTGCGCAACAGTCAGTCAGTGCCATTGAATTTGTTTCAGTACGCCGTTAGACTGTTGGCTATATCTCACAGGCCAGCACACAAGATATAACAACTACGAAGAATCTGAGACTTAAGAAATACTCATCGGAAAACCGTCACTATTTTTAATGCAATTCACCCAAATCCATTATGATGCGCCCCACAAAGCAAGCCGCCAGTTATATCAAGATCCTGCTGGACAAAACACGCGGCAATCATTCTCTTGCTTTAACCATCTTTAAGAAACTATTTGAAGAGCTTCCTGAGCAAATCGATGCCATCAAGGATGCACTGGATAGCCAACAGTACTCAGTTGCCCAGCAAATCACCCATAAATTGCATGGCTCGGCAAGTTTTTGCGGCTTAAACGACATACAAGAGCCGGCATGCGCTCTGGAAAGCAATTTATTGAATCATGATTACGAGTCAGCTAATCGGCATTTCCAAGTATTGCGGCGATGTGTCCTGAATTTTACCAGTCATCAGACTGCCATACTCGCCGAGTTTATCGATAACTCAGGACAATAAAAAAGCCCTTGCGGGCTTTTTTATTGTGGCAAGACTGGCAGGATAGGATTATTTCAACTCATCAAGCAATTCCAGCGCCACCTTTCTCTGCTCCGACGAGCCTTTTTCATATACCTCATCAGCAATATCTCTGGCCGCCTCGGCATCGCCCATATCAAAATAAGCTTTTGCCAGATCCAGCTTGGTCGCCCATTCGTCCATATCGGACAATTCGGAAACATAAGATTCGCCGTCTTTCCCTTCTGAAACCGGCATGTCCAGATCAAAATTGAACTCAAAATCATCATGGGCATCCTTATCCGCATCTGCTGAATTATCGACAGTAAAATCGAAATCCTGGAAATTTAAAGTTGCATCATTATCGTCCAGAGTAATTAAATCAAATTCACCGTCCTCTTTTGCTTCGGTTTCATTTGACTTGAAATCAAACGATTCAATTTCCTGCTCACGCGCGTCTTCCGTGCTTTCGAGAACTGACTCTGTATCGACCGAGTCTTTTGCTAATAGATTTAAATCAAAATCAAGACTGCCATTATTTCCATGATCATCTTCAGCTTCAAAAGCCGTCATGTCAAAATCCAGTACAGCATCCTTGTATTCGACGGCTTCCTGATCAGAGGAAACGTCAAAAGCTATCGCATCGGAATTTGACAGTTTATCCTCTATCTCGATTACATCTTGAGCTGGTGATGAATCAAACTCAAACATCTCAAAATCCATTTCACCGGCATCGTCCGATTCCGCAGTATCATCGTTATGCGCCTCTGTGAAATCGGCATGCCTGTTTTCTTCAACGACTGCACTTTCATTCAAAACAGGCTCAGAAGAAAACAGCGCGGAATCAGGGCAGATTTCACTACCCATCTCAACGACTTTTGCCCAGAAATCAGGCTCATCTTTTTTTCCTGCCGCTGCCAATTCACTGGCATAAGTCTCAAAAGCCTGTTTATTTTCATTAGAATAGAAAATTTCCAGCAATTTCAACATGCATTCATCACGGTCCGGCTGCTCTTTAATGGCATGCCGCATGAGTTCTTCCGCTTGTTGGTATCTGCCATAGGCCAGATAAACATCGGCTTCGGAAATCGGGTCAATTTCATTCTGATCCGTGTCGAATGCGCCAAAATCACTGGGCGTGAACTCGCTTAAGAAAGAACTTTCGCCAACTGTGCCGACATTGTAGGCTATGCTGTCGTCAACAATCGGCACAGAAAGATTTTCAGAAGTCTCCGTTCTGTTCCTCCAGCTGGACGATGCAAACATGCTCTCCGCGTTCATTTCCTCATCAATCTTGCGCTTGCGCCACAATAGCCAACCCAGCAAGGATAAAACACCAGCACCTATGCCGCCAACGGCCAGGTAATAATTATCGGACTCAGGCTCCGGATGAACAACCGGCTTAGGCTTTGGCTCAAGTACCGGTTGAGCCGCTGGCTTGGCTGACTCAACAGCGGCCGGCGGCTGCGCAGGCTGTTGCCGTGCAGCCGGGCTTGCCGGTTGATTCTGCAATGAGGTAAGCTGTTCATCTTTTAACGCCAGCAATCTTTGCGTCTCAGCCAGCTGATTTTCAAGCTCAGCCAATTTTTGTTGGGCCACCGCATCGGTTGTCGCAGCCCCATTCGCGCCTGCAGGAGTAGTCGCCGCCTCAACCTTCGTCTGTTGTGCGTCAGTTGCTGGTTTATCGGCTGTAGGCTGATCGCTTTTTGCAGCTATTGCCACATTTTCTGTCACTGTTGCCTCGGTCGGCGCAACCAGTTTTAAATGATTATCGCCGGCCGTTTCCTTAGCCGCATCTGCCGAAACAGAAGCTGGCTTCTCAACAGAAGCAGTCTTCTCCACAGGTGCCGGTTTTTCAGCAGGAACAGCCTTTTCAACAGGAGCAGGCACATCAGCGCGATTTTTCCAAGCCTCTTTTTGCCGGTTGAACTCAGCCGAGGCATCTTTTCTGGATAACTTCAGAATGGCCTCTTTTTCTGGAATTTTCAGCTTTTTCCCGGCGATCAAGGCGTTCACATTCTGTTTATAGAATGCAGCAGGATTCTGCTGATACAACGCCATCATCATCTGTTCCATGGATACATCACGGTGATTGTTCACGCGCTTGGCTACCTTCCAGAGCGAGTCATTCCTATTGACGATGACATACCCTTTCTCAATGCCTGCAGTACGTTGCGGTCCTGCCTGCGGTCTTGGCGCCTGCTGACGTTGAGGGGCAATATTCTGCTCCGGCTCGTAAGGCTCGTAGCTTTCGACACGCGTCGAGACAGGGATCGTGGCTTGGCTATAGGCGGCAGGAGGATCCACCAGTACGGTAAATTCCCGATACAGATTGCCTTTAGGCCAGCTTACTTCGAGCAGCAGATCCAGAACGGGCTCTTTTAATGCTTCTCTTGAACTGAGCTTGATAACAACAGAACCATTAGAGCCGACAACCGGTTCAAATTTGATTTTTGACAGGAAATACGACCACGGTACTCCTGCCTCATCAAATTTATCAGGTGGGGCTAAATTTACTTTGATATCAGCAGCGTTTTCACCTGCCGAAACAACCAAAGGGATCTCAGCATTCAGATTCTGATTAAGGGCTGAGTGCAATTTAATATCGCCAATCCCTAACGGATGAGCGCCAACTGGCGCCAGTAATGAAACAACCGCTAAAGTTTTAGTTAAATTGCGCACATTGCCTCCTCCACAAATATTTACCACAGTCTCTTACCGTGAACAATCAAATTACAGATAAGCTTAGACTAGATGTAATTTTTTACCAGCACTTCTGCAATTTGCACGCTATTTAATGCGGCGCCTTTGCGAACATTGTCGCCGACAACCCATAGATCGATTCCCTGAGGATGCGAGATGTCTTCTCTGATGCGGCCGACGAACACATCATCGTGGCCTGATGAATCGGTCACCGCAGTCGGATAACTGCCGTCCTTGCGCTCATCGAGCACTTTGACGCCGGGCGCTTTTTCAAGCAGCGCCCTGACTGCCGCGGCATCAATTTTCTTGTGCGTTTCAACATGGACGGCTTCGGAGTGGCCGTAAAAAACCGGCACCCGCACCGCTGTGGCATTGACCCTGACGCTGTCATCGCCGAGGATCTTGCGCGTTTCCCACACCATTTTCATCTCTTCCTTGGTATAGCCGTTGTCCTGGAAGACATCGATTTGCGGCAATACGTTGAAGGCGATCTGTTTCGGATAAACATTGGACTCAGCAGGTTTGCCGTTCAGCAATTGCGCTGTCTGCTTGGCCAGTTCCTCGATAGCGTCCTTGCCGGTACCGGAAACGGCCTGATATGTGCAGACGTTGATCCTGTCGATGCCGACCGCATCGTAAATAGGCTTCAACGCCACCAGCATTTGAATCGTCGAGCAGTTTGGGTTCGCAATAATGCCGCGGTTCTTGTATTCGGCGATTTTTTCAGGATTCACTTCGGGCACGACCAGCGGAATATCGTCGTCGTAACGGAACTCAGATGTGTTATCGATTACGATACAGCCCGCAGCGGCCGCTTTCGGCGCATAGATGGCCGATACCGAAGCGCCGGGCGAAAACAGGCCGATCTGCGCCTTGGAGAAATCAAACTCGGCCAGATCCTGCACCACTAAATTGCCGCCCTTGAACGGAATGCGCTTGCCGACCGAATTGCTGCTCGCCAGAGCGTACACCTCGCCGACCGGAAAATTGCGCTCTTCCAGAATGGACAGCATCGCTTCGCCGACCGCACCGGTCGCGCCCACGACTGCAACGTTATAAAGTTTGCTCATTGACTATGCCCCCGCTCTTAAAGCTGAAACCACGGCATCACCCATCTGCGCTGTGCTGACTTTATTCATGCCCTCGGAATAAATATCGGCGGTACGAACCTTGGCATCCAGCGCCGTATTGACCGCCTTTTCGATACGGTCGGCCGCCTCGGCCTGGTTGAAGGTGTAACGCAGCATCATGCCGGCCGATAAAATGGTCGCCAGCGGATTGGCAATGCCTTTGCCGGCAATATCGGGAGCTGAACCGTGAATCGGCTCGTACATGCCTTTGCTGTTCGCATCGAGCGAAGCGGACGGCAGCATGCCGATGGAACCGGTCAGCATGGAAGCCGCATCGGACAGGATATCGCCGAACATGTTGGTGGTCACAAGCACATCAAACTGCTTAGGCGCGCGCACTAGCTGCATGGCTGCGTTATCGACATACATATGGCTGAGCGCGACATCGGGATATTCCTTGCCGACCTCGATCACGACTTCACGCCACAACTCGGTGCACTCGAGCACGTTGGCCTTATCGACTGAACACAGGCGGCGGTTTCTTTTTTGTGCGATGCGGAACGCGGAATGGGCAATGCGGCGGATTTCCGATTCGCTGTAGACCAGCGTGTTGAATCCTTGGCGTTCGCCGTTTTCAAGAATTCTGATGCCGCGCGGCTGGCCGAAGTAAATGCCGCCGGTCAGTTCGCGCACGATCATGATATCGAGCCCTGCCACGACTTCCGGCTTCAAGGTGGAAGCATCGGCCAGTTGCGGATACAGAATGGCCGGACGCAGATTCGAGAACAGCTGCAGTTCCGAACGCAGGCCGAGCAGTCCTTTCTCAGGACGTACCGAAATATCCAGCGACTCCCATTTCGGGCCGCCGACCGCACCCAACAGCACAGCATCGGCTTGTTTGACCAGATCGAGCGTCTGTTGCGGGAAAGGCGTGCCGTGCACATCATAGGCTGCGCCGCCGATCAAACCATTTTCAAAAACCAGCCCCAGATTCATCTCGGCATTCAGGCTCTCCAGCACTTTAACCGCTTCCGCAACAATTTCAGGGCCTATGCCGTCACCGGGCAACACTGCAATTTTCTTTGTCATTAACTTTAAAACCTTCTTTTTATATTATGAATACGTTTAAGCCGTTACCATTAGTCAGCAAACAGCCAAGGGGCTCTTTTCGCGCGCGCCGCTTCATAAGCTTTAATCTCATCAGCCTGCTGTAAAGTCAAACCGATATCATCGAGGCCATTCAGCAAACGGTATTTGCGGTTTTCATCGACGTCAAAAGTGATTTCCCGACCGGATGGCGTTGTAATCTTTTGTGCAGCCAGATCAATAGTCAGCCGGTAGCCTTCCGTCAATTCATTGAACAGACTGTCGACCACGTCGGCGGGCAGATGAATCGGCAGCAAACCATTCTTGAAGCAGTTGTTATAAAAGATGTCGGCAAAACTGGGCGCGATAATAGCCCGGAAGCCGTAATCTTCCAACGCCCAGGGCGCATGTTCGCGAGAAGAGCCGCAGCCGAAATTCTCGCGCGTCAGCAAAATCTCGGCGCCCTGATATTCCGGCTTGTTCAGAATGAAATCCTGGTTGAGCGGGCGATTTGTACAATCCATGCCCGGCTCGCCGTGATCCAGATAGCGCCATTCATCGAACAAATAGGGGCCGAAGCCGGCACGCTGTATCGATTTCAGAAATTGCTTCGGAATAATCGCATCGGTATCGACATTGGCTCGATCCAGCGGTGCGACCAGCGCCGTGATTTTAGTAAAGGCTTTCATATTACTGACCCTCCCAGGTGCTGACATCGACAAAATGGCCGGCAATTGCCGCAGCGGCAGCCATCGCAGGGCTGACCAGATGCGTGCGGCCGCCGTAACCCTGCCTGCCTTCAAAATTGCGGTTCGATGTTGATGCGCAACGCTCGCCCGGTTCCAGCCGATCGGCATTCATGGCCAGACACATGGAACAGCCCGGATCGCGCCATTCAAAGCCCGCTTCGATAAAGATCTTGTCCAGGCCTTCCGATTCCGCCTGACTTTTTACCAGACCGGAGCCCGGCACTACCAATGCCTGCCTGATGTTGCTGGCCACTTTTTTGCCTTTGGCGACAGCAGCCGCGGCACGCAGGTCTTCAATGCGCGAATTGGTGCAGGAGCCGATAAAGACCTTGTCGAGCCTGATATCGGTAATCGCTTGGCCGGCCTTCAGATCCATATACTCAAGCGAACGGATCATGCTCTGCTGCTTGACCGGATTGGTTTCCAGCGCCGGATCGGGAATGTTTTCATCGACGGCAACGACCAGTTCCGGTGAAGTGCCCCAAGTCACTTGCGGCTTGATTGCGGCAGCATCGATCTCGACCACTTTGTCGAACGCGGCATCAGGATCGGAATGCAGGCGCTGCCACATACGCTCGGCCACAAACCAATCCGAGCCTTTAGGCGAATAAGGCCGGTCGCGGTAGTAATCGATTGTGACGTCATCGACAGCAATCAGGCCGGCACGCGCACCGGCTTCTATAGCCATATTGCAGACCGTCATGCGACCTTCCATTGACAGGGCGCGAATGGCGTTGCCCGCGAATTCGATCGTGTAGCCGGTGCCGCCGGCCGTGCCGATCCTGCCGATAATCGCCAGCACGATGTCTTTAGCCGTCACGCCAGGGCCAGTTTGACCGTTCACGCTGATCAGCATGTTTTTGGCTTTCTTCTGGACCAGGCATTGAGTAGCCAGCACATGCTCGACTTCGGACGTGCCGATGCCGAAAGCCAGCGCGCCGGAAGCGCCGTGCGTGGAGGTGTGCGAGTCGCCGCAGACGACCGTCATGCCGGGCAAAGTCGCGCCCTGCTCGGGGCCGACTACATGGACAATGCCCTGGCGGTCGTCGGCCATATCAAATTCGGTAATGCCGAATTCGGCGCAGTTTTGGTCCAGCGTTTCAACTTGCAGATGCGAGACCGGATCGGCGATGCCTTTATGGCGGTCGGTCGTC
>CAYPJI010000018.1:14686-17353 GCA_964411045.1 uncultured Methylobacter sp.
TTGTGATCGGCCACGGCTAGATTGCGGGATTGCCGCCACGGCTTTCTGCCTTCCATCCGCAGACCTTCAAAAGCCTGCGGCGAAGTGACCTCGTGCAATAGTTGGCGGTCGATGTAGATCAGCGAAGAACCGTCGTCCTGGGTACAAACGACGTGGTCTTCCCATAATTTGTCGTATAAAGTTTTACCTGACATAACTCTCTGGTAGGGTTAAGCCGTCCGCCCGGACGGCTGCATTAATATGAAGTGTCCGACTGTTCAGCCTAAAATCTCGAAAACCTTGGCAGTGATGTCTTCAACCGATCCAATGCCGCTGATCGATGCGAACTTGACCGGGCGGCCTTCGGCGGAATAATAGCCAACCAGCGGTTTGGTCTGTTCGTGATAAACGCTGAGGCGCTTACGCACGGTTTCTTCTTTGTCATCGTCACGCTGAATCAAGGGCTCACCGGTAATATCATCGGCGTTATCGACTTTGGGCGGATTGAATTCGATATGATAGGTACGACCTGAAGGCGAGTGTACACGCCGGCCGGCCATGCGTTTGACGATTTCCTCATCAGCAACGACAATTTCAATGACGGTATCGATGGTCACGCCCATCGCTTCCAGCCCTTCGGCCTGGGCAATCGTGCGCGGAAAGCCGTCCAGCAGGAAACCATTGGTGCAGTCGGGTTGCGCTATGCGCTCTTTGATCAATCCTAAAATGATGTCGTCGGATACCAGGCCGCCGGCATCCATCACTTTCTTGGCTTCGACGCCCAGAGGCGTGCCTGCCCGTACCGCCGCCCTGAGCATATCGCCGGTGGAAATCTGCGGAATGCCGTATTTTTCAGTGATAAACTGAGCTTGAGTTCCCTTGCCTGAACCGGGGCTTCCTAAAAGGATGATGCGCATAAATTCTCCAAATGTGCCGCCACAAAACCGAGCACTGATTTTATGGCCAGATAAAATTAGAATCGCCTATTTTATAACACAACCTATTAAATCTCTTGTAAAAATGCGCATGAATCCCTATTCTTGTCTGTAATCCTTATCTTTTAGGAGGAAATTCGATGCGTGTTAAAGAATTGATGACCTCAAAAGTATTTACCGTCGAACAACAGGACCTAATAGATCGGGCTTTTTTCCTGATTCACTACGAGAAAATCCGCCACTTGCCGGTCGTAAAAAAAGGCAAAGTGGTCGGCATGGTATCCGACCGCGACCTGTACAAGGCGCTCGGTCCCAAAAACAACCCCAACGTCATTGAAACGGGCGTTACCGAAATGCATGTGATTCCGAAAAAAGTGCAGAACATCATGCGCCGGGGCGTGTTGACCGTCACCCCGGACACCTATGCTTCGGAAGCTGCCGCCTTAATGGCCGATAACAAAGTCGGCGCACTGCCCGTCGTCAATAAGGACAACAAACTGGTAGGCATTTTGTCGGCAACCGATATTCTCCGGGTGTTCTCAAAAATCGAAAAAACCGATGAAAACCACGCGCAAACCATGAGCGGCAATGAATAATGTCTAAATTACTGACCGATCAGCAAGTCATCAGCGCTACTCAAGCCTGGCTGAAATCATTCATCATCGGCTACAGCATTTGCCCTTTCGCGAAACGCGAATGGGACCGCGGCAGCATTTACCACACAGTCAACCGCACTGCGGACATTGAATATTTTTTGGAGCATCTGATACAGGAATGCGAGCGACTGGACAGCGACGACGGCATTGAAACCACGCTGCTGATTTACCCGGAGGCTTTATCGAACTTTGATGATTACCTGGACTATCTGGACATCGCCGAGCGTTTGCTGATCGAGCAGAGCTATGACGGCATTTATCAGCTGGCAAGCTTTCATCCCGACTACTGCTTCGATGGCTCGGCGCCGGATGATCCCGCCAACTATACCAACCGCTCACCCTATCCGATGCTGCACCTGATACGGGAAGAAAGCATTGAGCGGGCCGTGGCCGCCTATCCGCATCCTGAAAATATTCCCGGGCGCAATATCGAACTGACCCGGCGTTTAGGCCTGGCCAAAATGCAGGCTTTGTTAGCGGCCTGCTATCAAGCGGGTCAATAAAGCGCCGAAGCAGACCGATAAAAGACAGCGCAGAAGGCGTAAGCGATGTTTTATGCCTTCTGCCGGGATTCTGGAAAGATTATTTGGCTTCTTCGCCAGTAGAAGGTGATTCTTCCTTGCTTGCTTCCTCTTCTGCAGGCGTCTCTTCCTTGGCAGGAGGTTCATGATCCTCCATACGAACCTCTTCTTCAACCGGAAGCTCTTCACCGACTTTTGTTTCAGAGGCCGCCGGCTCTTCAGTTGCGGCTTCTTTTTTGGTTTTCACCGCTTCTATAAACTCAACAAACCAAGGCAATTCCTTGACGGCGGCGATGTCCGGGTCATCAGCCGCCGGGGCTTTGGAACCACTTTTGAAATCATCCTGCCGCGAGAAAAGATAAGCGAAAAAACCTGAACACTGGGGACGAGAGAGATGCGAAAATTAAGTATTCTGATCGTGGAAGACGGCCGTTCTCAACGGGAAATGCTGCGCGACTTTCTGATTTCCGAGGGTCACAAAGTCATGGAGGCGGAAAATGGCGAAGAGGCGATTAAAACGGTTTCGCAGAACCATTTTGATCTGATCCTGCTGGACTACAAGATGCCGGGGATGGA
>CAYPJI010000019.1:0-7610 GCA_964411045.1 uncultured Methylobacter sp.
ATGCCGCCAGGCGCCAGAAGCGGCCAGATCGCACCGAGAATGTTTTTCTGCAACGACTGGAGCTGCGCAATATCCTCGGCCCTGCGCAACAGTTTAATGTCGGGATGGCGGCGGACGACGCCCAAGGCCGAACACGGCGCATCCAGCAAAATCCGCTCGAACGGCTGACCGTCCCACCAGGCGTCAGGATTTGCCGCATCGCCGACCAGCAAGCCGGCTTCCAATTTCAGCCGCTGCAGATTGTCACTGACGCGCTGCATACGGGCCGCATCAATATCGACCGCCACCAGTTCCTTCAATTGCGGTTGGCTTTCAAGAATATGCGCGGCTTTGCCGCCCGGGGCTGCGCAAACGTCAAGCACCCGATGTCCCGGTTGCACATCGAGCAATTGAGCCGCCAATTGCGCCGCCGTATCCTGTACCGAGACCAGCCCCTGCTCGAAGCCGGGCAGCAAGTCAACCGGGACCGGCTTATCGAGCACCAATGCTGATGGACAGAAATCAACCGGCATCGCGCCGATATCGCGCTCTGCCAATTGATTCACATAATGCTCGCGGCTGATTCGCGCCAGATTGACGCGCAGAGCCATCGGCGGCTGACGGTTGTTTTCCAGAAACAGTTGCGGGGCCTGCTGCGGCCAATCCTGTTGAATCTTGTCGATGAGCCAGCGAGGATGACTGAAGGCGGCCGATGGCTCCTGATCAGCTTGCTGCTCAATGCGATCTTGCTCCCTCAAATAGTTTCTGAGCACCGCATTAACCAATGCCTTGGCCCAGGGTTTTTTACGGGCGGCCGCAACCGTTTCGGATACCGCGGCATGAGATTTGACCCTCATGAACTGAAGCTGATACAAGCCTATTAAAATCAATAACTTGACATCAACATCCTTCAATGGCTTATCGAGCAATTGATTTAAGATGAAATCCAGTCGGTGGTAATACCGGCAGACACCGTAACACAGGGCTTGAACAAATGCCTTGTCCTTGACAGACTCAACGGTGGGCATAACGCTGTCCAGCGCAGCCGTTAAAGACTGGCCGTCCTGCAACACCCGGGATAGCACCCGGGCGGCAATCAATCTTGAATTCACTATCTGTTCAACCCAACTTCAGCGCGTCGACCTCATGAGCATTAAGAAAAGCCTGAATACTCATGCGTTTTCCTCCCGGCAGTTGCACTTCATGCAACCGCAGCATGCCCTTGCCGGCAGCGACATCCATTGTTTTATTGGCGCAGCGCACACTGCCGGGCTCCGCATTGGTATCGGCATTGATGGCCTCGGCCCGCCAGATTCGCAATACTTCGCCCCGGCAGAGCGTCTGAGCGACAGGCCAGGCATTCAAGCCCCGGACCTTTCTGGCCAATTGTTCGGCCGGCTGCGTCCAGTCCAGGACCGCTTCGCTTTTTTCCAGCTTCTCCGCATAAGTCACCAGCGTCTCGTCCTGCTTTTCCGCCTGCACGGTTCCGGCTTTTACCTGCTCCAGCACTTTAGCCAGGCCGACTGCCCCCAACTGCGCCAGCTTGTCATGCAGATCGCTGGCCGTATCGTTCGGTCCGATCACGCATTCTTCCTTATGCAGCATGTCGCCGGCATCGAGTTTTCGCACCATCTGCATGATCGTCACGCCGGTTTTTTCATCGCCGGCCATGATGGCGCGCTGAATGGGCGCCGCCCCGCGCCAGCGCGGCAATAGCGAGCCATGCACATTGATACACCCCAAGCGAGGCGCATCCAGCACAGCCTGCGTCAATATCACGCCATAGGCGACAACCACCATAAGGTCGGCGTTAAACGAAGCAATTTGCCGCAAATCCTCGTCGGTCTTCAATGTCTCCGGCTGAAAAACAGGAATGCCCGCTTTCAAGGCCAGTTCCTTGACGGGGCTCGGTTGTAATTTACGCCCTCTGCCGGCGGGACGATCGGGCTGGGTATAGACGGCGCAAACTTCATGCTCCGAGTCCAGCAGCATCTGCAGGGTAGGCACGGCAAATTCGGGCGTGCCGGCAAAAATAATCTTCATGATCAGCTATGTTCCATCTTATGGATTTTTTCCAGTTTTTTCTTGATGCGCTGCCGCTTTAACGGCGAGATATAATCGACGAACAGCTTGCCATCCAAATGATCCAGTTCATGCTGTACGCAAACGGCCAGCAAATCCCGGGCTTCAAGCTCAAAAGGCTGGCCGTCTCTATTGAGAGCTCTCACTGTAATGTGTTCGGCCCGTTTTACTTTTTCGAAAAAACCGGGCACGGAAAGGCAGCCCTCTTCGGACTCCTCTACACCCTCTTTTTCAATGATTTCGGGATTAATCAAAAATATCGGCTCATTCTTTTCTTCGCTGACATCAATCACGACAATACGCTGATGAATGTTCACCTGAGTGGCGGCCAGCCCTACTCCGCGTGATTCATACATCGTTTCAAGCATATCATCGACTATTTTTCTGATTTGATCATCGACCGTCTTGACAACGGCGGCTTTCTTCCGCAACCGCTCATCCGGAAACTCGAGGATAGTTAAAATACTCAACAAACTCTCCACAAAAATATAATTGTATATAGGAATTCTATATGATTTTGGACAGAATCTAAAACCCATTGTTACCAATGGCCTAACGGCATAATTTGCCTTTGATATCCTAATTTTAAAGACCTCATGCCCTATTGACACACTAAGGGGATAGAAATGGATAAAAGTTCCATACAGGCTTCTTAAGCTCCGGTGAACTGATGCAGCAAAAAACGGCATTTCACAAACCAGGCATTCAGGAAAATTCAGTCGAAAGCTCCGCTTCAAAATCATCAAAGCATGCGGGAATATAAGCCGTCATGAATTGTGGAGCGTGGCCAATGAAATATTGGACAATGTAATTAAGATGCAAGGATTAGGCAAGAAACAGCACAATGCCAACTTAATTATTAACCATGCGGTCGACTACGAAATTGGCCAAGACAAAACCTAATAATCCACTATAATAAAAAATAATAAATTATTGATTTTTATAAACTATAATTTCTTGACAATCCCCATCTGCTTCTGAAAAAATCTTAGCTCTTTAAATAAAAAAACCGCAAGTCACATGGAACCCCACAAAATTTCCCTTCAAGAGCTAGCCGATATCATAAAAGCATCAATTATAATCAGCACCGCCAGCCATACCGGAATTCTGATTCATATCATTGCACACCCCGTATTCGGCAAGGCGGCAACGATTCAAGTCGATGATGGCGCGTTGTTGGTTAGGGATTTGTGAATGCAATAAAATGGCCGGTTAGCGCCTCTACTTCACATTTTTCACTCAATAAAGCCAACTTGTGAGCCTTGCCGCCAAGCCCGGGACGATGCCAGGCTTTCCTCGCCGCGCTCGGCATCGTCATTCTTTAAAAATGGCGCAAGATGCCTGAGCCTTAATTCAAAACCGGCAAACTTCACATATACCAAAATAGTGCTATCTTTAATCATATAAAGCGATGACGCAGAGGTGTCGCGCTTTCTTGCAAATCCATCAAAAGCGAATTAGCTTTCTCATTAAAATCAATATATTGCGCTTTTGTTAGATTTCCATATGAATTCATCTAAACTTTGGATTCAGACAGACTTAAAAAAGACCTCCTTCAGGAATCAAATATGGCTTTTCGAACACTTATTGGATGTATAGCTGCTCTCTCTTTCAGCATAAGCGCATGGGCTGACGAGATACAAATAAACCCATCTCATCCCGACCAATACACCGTCGTCAAGGGCGATACATTGTGGGATATATCCGGCAAATTTTTAAAGCATCCCTGGCAATGGCCCGAGTTGTGGAGCTACAATTCCCAAATTCAGAATCCGCATCTGATTTATCCTGGCGATACGGTTTATTTCTCCATGGTCAACGGCAGACCCCAGCTCAGCTTGTCCAGACCTGGCTTTTCCGGTACCCAGCAGCAATCGCCATGCGTTCTGAAGGAACAGGACGTTAAAGACGGACGCACGTACTTTGCCGCTTCCGGTGACGGAAAGCTATCTCCCTGTATCCGGGAAACCAATCAAGAAGCGGCGATCAAATTGATTCCGACCGATGTCATAGCGCCGTTTTTGTCTTCTCCGCGGGTTGTCAGCGAAAAAGAACTGAATGAAGCGCCTTATGTCGTTGACTTTGCCGGCGAGCATTTATTGGCGGGCACCGGCGATAGGCTCTATGTCCGCTCAATCCTCAAACCGGAAACGCTGTCATATACCGTCTACAGAAAAGGAGATGCCTATGTCAGCCCCGACACCGGAGAGCTTTTAGGCTATGAAGCCAAATACATTGCCGACGCCACTTTGCAGCAGGAAGGCGATCCTGCGACCTTATCCATCAGCAAAGTAGCCAGTGAGATCCGCATGGGCGACAGAATAATGTCCACGCCTGAAGAAGAACTGACTCTAACTTATTTCCCCCGCCCGCCTGAGGAAAGTATTAAAGGCAACATTATCAGCGTACTTGATGGCGTTTCTCAAATTGGACGCTATAATGTCGTAGTGATCGACAAAGGCGCGGTTGACGGTCTTCTGCCAGGCCATGAACTGGATATCTATCAAAATGGCAGAATTACCCGGGACCCGTTCAGCGCCATTCAAAACGACGCGGTTAAATTGCCCGACGAACTGGCCGGCACGCTGATGGTTTTCCGTCCTTTTGAGCGCATCAGTTATGCCTTGGTCATGAGAGCCTCACGTAACATTCATGTATTAGATAAAGTCCAAACCCCCTGAATATTTCCATCCGCCAAACCGACAACGATATCAAATACTGGCTTGCGCTTTTGCGTACGCCAGGATTTGGTTGCAGAACATTTCTCAAAATACTCGAAAGCCATGCGCCTGGACAGCTGTTTGCAGAATCGGCATCAAGACTTGCAGCTTTACGGTTAACGAACGCTATAATCGAGTCCATAAGAAACCCGGACTGGACGGCTATCGATTATGATCTGGCCTGGCTGGAGCAGGAAAACAACCATGCCCTTACCCTCTGTGATCCTAATTATCCTGCCCAGTTAAAGGAAATAGCCGACCCGCCGCCCGTCCTGTTTGTGCGCGGCAACCCTGAGCTCTTGAAACTGCCGCAAATCGCCATGGTCGGCAGCCGCAATCCATCCGTTTCCGGCATGGAAACCGCCAGAGACTTTGCCAGAACGCTGAGCCGGCACGGCTTTGTCATTACCAGCGGCCTGGCTTTAGGCATCGACGCCGCCAGCCACCGCGGCGCACTGGATGCGCACGGATACACTATCGCAGTCGCAGGCACGGGGCTGGATCGCATCTATCCTGCCAGGCACAAAGACCTCGCCACCGAAATCGTCAATACCGGCGCCATCGTTTCAGAGTTTCCGCCCGGCACGACGGCTAAAGCCAACCATTTTCCCCGGCGTAACCGCATCATCAGTGGATTGTGCCAGGGCTTGCTGGTCGTTGAAGCAGCTAAACAAAGCGGCTCATTGATTACGGCCCGAATGGCTTTGGAACAGAACCGCGAGGTGTTTGCGATTCCGGGGTCCATCCATAATCCGCTGGCCCGGGGCTGCAATGCACTGATTCGGGAAGGGGCAAAACTTGTCGAAACCACACAGGACATCATGGAAGAATTACATCAATATAATCAACGGGATGACATTCCAGCACCGCTGCCCGTGCAAACAACACTTGACCTGGAGCAGCAAACATTATTGAATCTCGTCATGTTCAGCCCAACTTCTATCGATATGCTGGTTGAAAATACCGGGCAATCCGTGGAAGTGATTTCATCAATGCTACTGGTTTTGGAACTGCAAGGTTACATAGAAGCGACTGCTGGTGGTTGCTATACACGCATAAAATAAACAGCACAGACCATACCTATGAAAGAAAATATTTTTGATGTCCTGATGTACTTATTTGAGAATTACATGGAAGATGAAATCGAAATACTTCCCGACAGCGATATCATCAGAACCGAATTAATGGAAGCAGGCTTCGAGCAGGTCGAAGTCAATAAAGCGTTCGACTGGCTTGAATCGCTCAGCCTTCAGCGCCCTATACAATCGACGACATCGCCCGCCTTTCGTATTTTCTGCAGCGAGGAACAAGAAAAGCTGGATATTGAATGCCGCAATCTGCTCATATTTCTGGAAAACAGCGGTATTTTGAACTCAACCAACCGCGAAATTGTCATCGACCGTGCCATGGCACTGGAAAATGAGGAAATTTCGCTGGAAAAACTGAAATGGATCGTGTTGATGATATTGTTAAGTCAGCCGGATGAAGAACTTGCCTTCTCCAGAATGGAGGACATCGTTTATGACCTCGTTCCGACTTATTTACATTAATACCCACTCGCTCGCATTATTAAATGAGTAAAAATCTTGTCATTGTAGAATCGCCTGCAAAAGCCAAAACCATAGAAAAATATTTAGGTAAAGATTTCCAAGTTCTAGCTTCCTACGGACACGTGCGCGACCTCGTCCCCAAGGAAGGGGCCGTTGACCCCAGCCATGACTTTGCCATGAAATACGAGGTCATCGAGCGCAATCAACGCCATGTCCAGACCATCAGTAAGGCGCTCAAAACCGCCGATACCTTATATCTTGCGACCGACCCGGACAGAGAAGGCGAAGCTATCTCCTGGCATCTCTATGAGCTGCTGAAGGAAAAAAAATTGCTGAAAGACAAGCCGGTGCACCGTGTCGTCTTTCATGAAATCACCAAAAGGGCCGTTACCGACGCCATCGCCCATCCCGCGGAACTGTCCACTAATCTGATCAACGCCCAGCAGGCCCGCCGCGCGCTCGATTATCTGGTCGGGTTTAAATTGTCGCCGCTGCTATGGAAAAAAATCCGCCGGGGCTTATCGGCTGGCCGCGTGCAAAGCCCGGCCTTGCGCATGATCGTCGAACGCGAGCAGGAAATCGAAGCCTTCAGATCACGCGAATACTGGACCATTGATGCCTTGCTGGCTGCGCACGGCCAGGCCTTCAAGGCCAAATTGACGCATTTTGCCGGCGAGAAGCTGAGCCAGTTCAGCATCGATAACGAAACACAGGCGCAGCAGACCCGGCAAGCCCTGCTAGAGGCCGCTGACGGCCAGCTAATCGTCGCCAAGCTGGAAAAGAAGCAGCGCAAGCGCAACCCAGCGCCGCCCTTCATCACCTCGACGCTGCAACAGGAGGCGGCCCGCAAGCTGGGTTTCACGACCAAGCGCACCATGATGGTCGCCCAGCAGCTCTATGAAGGCATCGATATCGGCGGCGAAACAGCCGGCCTGATCACTTATATGCGTACCGACTCGGTTAACCTGTCGGTGGAAGCGGTCGATGACATCCGTGAACTGATCGCGGAAAACTACGGGGCCGGCAATGTGCCCAAGGAACCGCGCCAGTTCAAGACCAAATCCAAGAACGCCCAGGAAGCGCACGAAGCCATACGCCCGACCTCCGCGCGCCATTTGCCCAATGCTATCAAGAAGTATCTGACTGACGAGCAGTACAGGCTCTACGACCTGATCTGGAAACGCACCATCGCCTGCCAGATGATTCACGCGACCATCAACATGGTAGCGATCGATTTGAGCTGCGGCGATGGCCAGCATGTTTTCAGGGCAACAGGCTC
>CAYPJI010000019.1:7620-9525 GCA_964411045.1 uncultured Methylobacter sp.
GGTGGACGCCTTCAGCCCGGGGCTGTCGTCGCCACAGCAGATCACGCAGGTGGTGGCCGACGCCAAGGCCGCGAACGTCAACACGTTGCTGGTGCAGACGGCGCGACGCTTCGACTGCTTCTGCAACAACTCGACCTACCCCCGTAGCTCGACGATCGCCACGCCCGGCTTCATGTCCGTTTATTTGGAAGGCATGGACGACACGACCGAAGGCGACGATCAGGAAAGCTACCTGCCGCCACTGGAAGAAGGCCGCCCTGTGCCGCTGAACGACATTATCGCCGCACAGCATTTCACCGAGCCGCCGCCGCGTTACGGCGAGGCCAGCCTGGTCAAGGCGCTGGAAGAGCACGGCATCGGCCGGCCGTCGACCTATGCGTCGATCATCTCGACTTTGCAGAACCGTGAATACGTTACGCTGGAAAGCAAACGCTTCCATCCGACCGATGTCGGCCGAATCGTCAACAAGTTCCTGACCGAACATTTCACGAAATACGTCGACTATGACTTTACGGCGAATCTGGAAGACGAGCTCGACGCCGTCTCGCGCGGTGAAAAAGACTGGATTCCGTTGATGCACGCCTTCTGGAACCCTTTCAATACGCTGATCCATGAGAAAGAAGAAAGCGTCCAGCGCAAAGACGTGACGCAGGAAGCCATCGATGAAAAATGCCCCGAGTGCGGCAGCGCCCTGTCGATCCGGTTGGGCCGGAACGGCCGGTTCATCGGCTGCACGAATTATCCGACCTGCTCTTATACGCGCAATCTGAATGACGACAATACACCTGACGAGCCTGAAGTCATAGAAGGCCGAACCTGTCCCAAGTGCAACCTGCCGCTCGTAATCAAATCGGGCCGGTATGGCAAATTCATCGGCTGCAGCGGCTATCCCAAATGCCGTCATATCGAACCATTGGAAAAGCCTTTGGATACGGGCGTGGCATGCCCGAAATGCAAAAAAGGCAATATCCTCAAGCGCAAATCGAAAAGCAACAAAGTCTTCTATTCCTGCTCGGAATACCCGAAATGCGATTATGCCTTGTGGAATGCGCCGATTGCGGAAAGCTGCCCTGAGTGTAACTGGCCGGTTCTGACCGTCAAAGTCACGAAAAGGCACGGTGCGGAAAAAGTCTGCCCGCAAAAAGACTGTAAATACGCAACGCCTTATGAAGGCGATCCTGCCGATGCCGAGGGACCTAAATAAGGTTTCCGATTCAACTACCCGCTGCGCCCTTGCTACGGCGCAGTTTTTTAACGCTTATGGCTTATTATTCCGACTTTAAGATAAGAAACGCCGTCCGCCATATCAAAGCCGGGGAAGTCATCGCCTATCCGACCGAGGCGGTCTACGGCTTAGGCTGTGATCCGCTCAATGAAGACGCGGTCCTGTCTTTACTCGACATCAAGCAGCGCCCTATAGATAAGGGACTGATTCTTATCGCTTCCTCATTACAGCAATTGCGGCCCTACCTTATCTTGAATCAGGCGACGATCGGGCGCGTCACGCCGACCTGGCCCGGTCCTGTCACTTGGGTGATTCCGGCCCGGTCCTGGGTGCCTGTCTGGTTGACCGGAGCCCATGACTCACTGGCGGTCAGGATCACGGCTCATCCCGTAGCCCGCCGGTTATGCGCCTGCTACGGAGGCCCTATCGTCTCGACCAGCGCCAATGCCAGCACCCGCCCCGCCATCCGGCAGGCGCGCAAACTGGTGCAGGCTTTTTCGGGCAGCGGCATTTTCGTCCTGCACGGCCCCACAGGCGGCCTTAAACAGGAAACGGCCATTTATGACGCAGTCAGCGGGAATCGCTTGCGTTAAACGCCACGTTTCCGGCCTGGATTTTTCCAAGTATCGCAGGCCATGCCTCAACCCAGCAGCATTGATGATCAAAATCGTTATAGATAA
>CAYPJI010000019.1:9535-17333 GCA_964411045.1 uncultured Methylobacter sp.
GGTCTTGGCGAACGTTTCGATGATAAACGGCGGCACGTTATCATCCTTGCCGCCCGCCAAATGGAACTGCCTGATCATGGGCGGCAGTTCGGACCCGACTGCCGGATTTAGCGAATCACTGATCGGCAAATAACCGTGAAATTCGCTCCATGCCTTGACATCGAGGTTGGCCGCCACTGTCACGATGGCTTTAATCTTATCGATATAAGGCGCGATCAGCATGGCCAATGCACCGCCGCCGCTGTAGCCGACCAGCACGATCTCATTAAAATCAGTTGTTTCAAGCCATTGCTGCAAAGCCGACGCCATGCTTTCAACGACCGGCTTCGAGTAGCGGTGCGACGTCCAGAACTTATTGCGACAGGGTTCGCTATCGCTAAAACCGTGATAACAAGGCCGGCCCAGCAAAATAGACGGTTCGCTGTCCTGCGCCATCAGTTTCAGTGTGATCGGATTGCGCGAGGTCGGGTCGCCTGCAATCCAGCGCTGCTGCTGCCAGGGCGTACCGTCGCCGTCCAGGTAAACGTGCAGCGTTTTACGGTCCGTGTTTTTTACGGCATTGATATGGCTATAAATACGATGCGCGAACCGGTCGGTTCTGACCGTCAGTTCCTCAAAGCCCAAAGCGCTCGCCGCATCGGCAAAACGCTCGGAGGGCGTCGCGCAGGCGCTTAACAGCATCACAGACGCCCATACATAACGGCGCATTTTCATATAACCAGATCACCGATTCTGATACGGGCCAATTCCCTATTGTTTACCACCAGGGCGGCGCAGCGATCCTGCCCCAAATCAAGATCCCGCACGTGCCATGCAGAAGCGGGGCCGCATTCCTCGGGAACTCTTAAGAATTCCACCGGACGCACGGGATTGATGACGCACCGGTTCACGCCCAGCCCCAATCCCCGCCCTGTCGCTTTGACAAATGCTTCCTTGCGGGTCCAGAAACGGTAAAACTCGCGCATCTTCATGGCTTCGGGCAATGCGTGCCAGTAGACGGCTTCTTCATCGGCCAGACATTTGTGGACCAGTTCGGCCAGAGTGCTCCTGTCTTTACAGCGCTCGACATCGATGCCCAATTGGCAATCCCAACCCAGCGCCATGATCAGGTACGGGCCTGAATGGGACAGGTTGAATGCCAGTTGCGGATGATCGATCAGATAGGGCTTACCGTGCTCGCTTTTGCCTATCCGGATGGCGGCCGGGTTTTCATTAAGATAATCCGCCAGCAGCAGTCTCAGGCGCCCATGCACTTCGACATAACGCCGATGTAATACCGGCTTTGTTATTCTCTCGGCATGCGCCTGCTCGGCCTCGTCCAATAAAGCATAGTAACGCTGGTAATGCAGCGCCTCTGTCGAAATAAGCCCTTGCCAGATATCGACCGTGTTTTTATCCGACATGCTTCACTTCCAACTGTAAACGCTGGCCCGTCCCTCGCCGCGCGGGTCGCTGGCTGCCGTCAGTGTACCCGTGGCTTTGTCGCGCATCACCGCCTGCATATTGCCGTAACGGTAGCGCGCTTCTTTCAGTTGATGGCCGCGGGCTGAAAGACTAGTCATCTCATCCGTGGTCAACGCTTCTTTTTCGTACTCAATCACATCGGGAATAAACTGGTGATGAAAACGCGGCACGCGAACCCACGAATCCGGGCCGTTGCCATCGGCAAAATCCAGCGCACCCAGCAAGACCATCGAGATAATGCGGCTGCCGCCCGGCGTACCCAGCACGGCGACGCGCTTGTCATCCTCCAGGAATGTAGGCGTCATGCTGGAGAGCATGCGCTTGCCCGGCGCTATGGCATTGGCCAGACCGCCGATCAGGCCATAAACGTTCTTCGCGCCCGGCAGACTGACGAAATCGTCCATTTCATCGTTCAGCACCACGCCGGTGCCGGCCGCAACCAGGCCGGCACCGAATGGAAAGTTGACGCTGAGCGTAGCTGCGACACGGTTGCCCTCGGCATCGATGATGGAAAAATGCGTCGTATGGGGTCCATCCACTGCATCCTGTATGTCGCCGGACAGCATCGTGCTCGGCAATGCCTTATCCGGCCTCAGGCTGCTCCTTAATCCGGCCGCATAATCCTCATCCAGCAAGCGCCGGACCGGCACGTCGACAAAATCGGCATCGCCCAGATACAAGGACCGGTCATGGTAAGCGCGGCGCATGGCTTCGGCTATCAGGTGCTTGCGCGTTACGTCATCCGCGTGCTTCAAATCGTAGCCGGACAGAATGTTCAATGCCTCGATCAATACGATGCCGCCCGCTGAAGGGGGCGCCGCGCTGGTGACTTTTGTGCCGCGATACCAGCCTCTGACCGGCTCCCGTTCGACCACTTGATAATTCGCCAGATCCTGTAAAGTCCAGATGCCGCCGGCCTTCCTGACATTGCCCACGAGTTTTTCGGCCACATCGCCGTCATAGAAACCGTCCCTGCCATCTTCAGCCAATTGCGTCAGAGTATTCGCCAGATCCGGCTGGCGCAGTATGGATTTGTATTCCGGCACATTGCCCTTATCAAGAAACTGCCGCGCCGTCTCCGGGTCTTTCTTCAGCACATTGATCCTGAACTTGAGCAGTTTGCGGTATATCTCGCCAATGGCAAAACCGTCCCGCGCATAGCGGATCGCCGGAGCCAGGCTCTGCGCCAGCGGCAGGCGGCCGTATTTTTCCGACAGATGCACCAGCGCCGCCGGCATGCCCGGTATCGCGGCGGCCAGCGCACCGTCGACCGACAAGCGCGGCACGACTTCGCCGTTCTTGTCGAGGAACATATCGCGATGGGCCGCCAGCGGCGCTTTCTCGCGCCCGTCGATCATGGTTTCAAAACCGTCGCTGGCCCTGTGCAGCAGCCAGAAACCGCCGCCGCCCAGTCCCGATCCGGACGGTTCGACCACGGCCAGCGCGGCGCTGACCGCGACCGCCGCATCGAACACATTGCCGCCTTTATTTAGAATTTCAAAGCCGGCTTCAGTCGCTAAAGGATGTGCGCTGGCAATGGCGGCCTTGCCATCGGCATGAACCTGCGTTCCCCAAAAAACCGCCGTTACTATCAGCGCTGCACAACATTTCTTTAACATCTTTTCCCCTGATCGAGTTGTATTTGAAGAATGGAACTTCCTGCCTACACAGCAATAAACACGGATTTATTTTGCAAGCCGTCCGGCTTTAATAGTCGGGCCGCGCACCGGCAATTGCATCGGCCCAACATTTGGCTCGTATTGTGCCGTATCTATGATATGTGATATATAACAAAAGCCTTGGTAGTTCCAATAAAACGAGGCGCTAATAATAACTCTAAACATAAATAAACAAGGATATGCTGTTATGAAAACATATATTACCGCTTTAGTAGGTGCTTTCGCTCTTTGCCTGAGCGCTCAGTCCAATGCAACAGAACATCATACAGCGCAAGCGCTAGAACACTCAGCCATGGCAACGGCCCATGGACAGGATGGCCACGCCGACCAACTGCTCAAGCATGCGGAAGAAGGCTTGAAACATGCTGAAGCTGCGGAAAAAGAACATGCTGAAGCTCATAAACATATGACAGAAGCAGTTGATCATTTAAAACAATCCATAGAGCATGCCAAAAAAGGCCATGCCGATGTAGGCACTAAACATGCCGAAGAAGCGATGATGCATATGCGCCAATCCATCGGCCAATAAGAAAAACCCGGTAATGCTGAAAAGAGGGTGCGATGCCTCATTGCACCCTCCTCACTAACAGATTTTATTGAAAACTCCGATCGCTTCGCACATCAAAAACTTGATCCTCATGTCAGATAAAGAATACACGCTCGGCTTCATCGGCATCGGCCTGATGGGCAAGCCGATGACTTTGCGCCTGCTCGATGCAGGCTTTAAGGTCAACGTCTGGAATCGCAGCCCCGAAAAACTGCTTCCGGTCACCGAGGCCGGCGCACAAGCCTGCAGCTCAATAGCAGAGCTGGTTCAAGCATCCGATATCATCATTTTGTGCCTGGCCGACACGGCCACCGTCGAATCCATCGTTAAGGCCGACATTCTGGCCAACGGTTCGGCCGGCAAACTGCTGATCGACTTGTCCAGCATTCATCCCGAGACGACGCGTCAACTGGCTGCCGCACTGCACGAAACCTGCGGCATGGGTTGGGTCGATGCGCCGGTTTCGGGCGGCGTCGCCGGCGCCCAGCAAGGCAACCTCGCGATCATGGCCGGCGGCAGCGCCGACAACATTGCTGTCGCGTGCCATGTGCTGGCGCCGCTGTATCAGCAATTGACGCACATGGGCGATGTCGGCAGCGGCCAGATGACGAAAATCTGCAATCAGATGATCGTCAGCTGCAATGTCATGGTCATCGCCGAAATGATGGCGCTGGCCAGGCAGGCCGGCGTCGATGCCGAAAAGATACCGGCCGCGCTGGCCGGCGGCTTCGCCGACTCCAGGCCGTTGCAGATCGTTGGCCCCGAAATGGCGACCGGGACATTTGAGCCGGTCAAATGGCGTGTCAAGACCTTGCTGAAAGACCTCAACATGGCCGTTGACGTCTCGACCCGACAAGGCAATGCCGTGCCGATGTCCGCTTTGGCCGCGCAACTGATGCAGCTGCACGGCCGGCAGGGCTTTCTGGAGCAGGACCCGTCTACATTAATCAAGCTGTTCAGCAAAGCCGATGCTTAAATTCACCGCCAATCTGAGTCTGCTGTTTACGGAAGTAGAACTGATCGAACGTTTCGAGGCTGCCAGCCAACAAGGCTTTAATGCCGTTGAGGTTCAGTTCCCGTATGCGCTCGACGCCCAGACACTAAAAAATGCCTTGGCGGCGGCCGGGCAAAAACTGGTGCTGTTCAATGTCGATGCCGATGATCTGTTGCAGGGCGGCGAAGGTCTGGCTTGCGTGCCGGAAAAACAGGCCCGGTTCCGGCAGGCGGTCGCACAAACGCTCGCTTATGCAGAGGTGCTGAAGCCGGCCGCGATCAATGTGCTGCCGGGGCGCTGTCTGAATGAAAGCCGCCTGCCGGAGTATACGAAAACCTTTAAGGAAAATCTGTGCTTTGCCGCCGACACTTTCACGCCGCTGGGCATCAAAACGGTCTTTGAAGCGATCAATACGTACGACATGCCCGGCTTTATTATCCACAGCGGCGCGCAGATGCTGGCCTTGCTGGATGAACTGGATCGCCCCGACCTGTTCCTGCAATACGATGTCTATCACATGCAGATGATGGGGGAAGATCCTATCAAATTTCTTATTGAACATGCCGACAAGATCGGCCATATTCAGATCGCCGACAGCCCCGGACGCGCGCAGCCCGGCACCGGCCGTATCGATTTTGAACAGCTTTTTTCGGCGATTGAAAAAACAGGCTACTCCGGCTGGGTAGGCGCCGAATATAAGCCGCTGGGGACAACCCTGGACAGTCTGGACTGGTTTAGAAAGTTTGAGAGGTGAAGATCACGCCGATAAGACGCGATCTTCTTTCATGATGAAAAATATTACTGCGTCAGTTTCAGATACTTCTGATACAGACTGTCTTTATCCTCGACATGCTTAGGATCTTTGTCGATGCAGTCGACCGGACACACCTCTATGCATTGAGGCACATCGTGATGGCCTACGCATTCGGTGCACATGGCGGGATTGATGACGTAGATGTCTTCGCCCTGGGAAATGGCGCCGTTCGGGCACTCGGGCTCGCAGACATCGCAATTGATACATTCATCACTAATAAAAAGGGACATACTTACTCCTAACTAAATTTCCCAATCAAATGCTGTAGCACAAGATCGGGGACAAAACTTGACACATCGCCTTTCAGCTGCGCGATCTCTCTGATCATGCTCGAAGAAATAAATTCATACTGTTCGGCCGGTGTCAAAAAAACCGTTTCAAGGTCCGGCGCCAGACGCCTGTTCATACCGGCCAGCTGAAATTCATATTCGAAATCGGAGACGGCCCGCAAGCCTCGCAAAATCACATGCGCGCCATGCTGTTTGGCGCATTCGACCAACAAATTGTCAAAACCGACCACCTCGACATTTGCATACCCAATCGACACGCCTTGCACCAGTGCAACACGCTCTTCAATCGAAAACAGCGGCGATTTGCCGCGATTAACGGCGACAGCGACGATGATTTTGTCATAAAGCCTGGACGCTCTGGCAATCAGGTCCAGATGCCCGTTGGTGATGGGATCGAATGTACCAGGATAGATCGCGGTAATGTTCATATGAGGGCTATAAAACTGACTATTTTATATCAAGTATGTCGGCTTGAAAAAATAAATCAGCTTGATCGCTCGAATAAATGATAGCCGACTTCGCCTGCATTCTTGTTTTTCAGGCACTGCCAATTGGCCGGCATACCGCTCAGGTCGAGCTTGCACTCTGTTTCGACGTAGATTTTGGCGTGATTGGCCAGCCAGCCTTTTTCCTCCAGCCACTGGCAGGTTTGAACGGCCAGATTCCTCGCGAACGGCGGGTCCATGAAGACGACATCAAACGCTTCGGCATCGCCGGCCAGATAGCGCAAGACGTCCATCTGCACAATCCTGATCTGGTCAGCGGCCAGTGCGACCGAATTTTCCTTTAAGCTTCGGCAGGCTTGGGGATTGCTTTCCACCTGTATGACCGAAGCGGCGCCCCTGGATGCCGCTTCAAACCCCAGCGCGCCGCTGCCCGCGTATAAATCCAGGCAACGTTTGCCGATGATCTCACCCTGCAACCAGTTGAACAGCGTTTCCCGCACTCTTGCCGGCGTAGGCCTTAAGCCGGGCAAGTCGACAAAACTCACCTGCCGGCTGCGCCATTCTCCGCCGATGATTCTGAGCTTGTTTTTCACTTTTTCGCTGGAGCTCCGCCTAACGTGATGGTCTGGAGCAACTGCGGATCGAGGTGGCGCTTGAAGGCCTCCTTGATTGAAGCGACTGTCACCTGCTCGACTTTTTGCTGGAACGTGTCCAGATAATCCAAAGGCAGCTCATAGAAACCGATCATGGAGACATAATTAGTCAGTTCCTTGTTGGTATCGAAACGCATTGCGAAACCACCCGTGATATTTTTCTTGGCTGCCGTCAATTCCGCTTCCGTCGGACCTTCGTTGATGAAGTCCGCCAGTGTTTTGTTGAGCACTTCCAGCGCTTTCTGCGTCTGGTCATTGCGTGTTTGCAGGCTCGCTACAAACGGGCCTTTTCTGAACATCGGCACGAATGAACTAGAGGCGCTGTAAGCCAGCCCGCGTTTTTCCCTGACTTCGTTAAAGAGCCTCGAAACCAGCACAGCCCCGCCCAGGATATGATTGCCGACATATAAACTGAAGTAATCAGGATCTTTGCGATAAGTGCCCGGCATGCCGACTAGCACATGTGTTTGCGATGAGGGAAAATCGATATGCTGTTGGCTTGCTTTCACCGGCATCGCAACTTCCGGCAATGGCTCGGGCTTTTGGCCTGCCGGCAGCTCCGCAACCAGACTTTGCGCCGTCTTTTCGGCCTGCTCTTTGCTCAAATCGCCGACGATAACGACCATGGCATTGGCCGCCACATAGTATTTTTTGTAAAATTCACGGAGATCATCAGCACTGAAGCCGGCTACTGTTTCGATAACGCCATCGCTGGGATGCGCATAAGGGTGGTCCCCATAGACAGCTTTAGAAAAGGCGATATGCGCCAGTTCGGCAGGCGATTCTTCGCGCTGTTTCAGAGCGGCGAGAGTCCTGTTTTTCTCACGCTGAAAATCAGCCTCGCTAAAGGTTGGCTTAGCCAGCATGACCTGCAGCGTTTCCAGCGCTTTATCGAACAACTTCTTATCGAT
>CAYPJI010000020.1:0-17018 GCA_964411045.1 uncultured Methylobacter sp.
ACCGGGCGCAAATAGGCCTGACGCTGGCGCCAGATGGCCGCATAAGTGGTGTTCCAGTCGATCATCGGTTTTTTCAAAAGTGGCTGAGAGAGGGTTGGATTGTATGTGAATCGGTTCGGCAAAGGCAATCAGAGAGAGCCGGAAAAAGTAGGTACGCAGCGCGTACCCTTTTCAAACGGTTCAGATGAATTAAACCTCCAAAAGGTATGCGGTGCATACCCTACGGGACTCTTGCGTGCATTATGACACCGTGGGAGTGAAGAGGAGTCCATATCATCAACCTATCGGGCTTGATTACCCCGTATCAAAACATCCAGGCCAAAGCCGTTTTTCATTATCCAGCTTCACTAGCCCTAGTTCTCGTAGCGTGGTTAAATCCCTCTGCTTGGTTTTATCAGTCCGGTTTTCATACAGCGCCATGTACCAAGGCGCTTGCCGTAAGTCTGATAACGGAATCGGCCCGGTATTCAAGACCTGGCTGACAATGGCGTATTGCCGGGCGTTAATTGTTTTCTGGTCATACCGGCGCTTGATTTCTATTTCAAACAGCAAGATATTAATAAGATTATTGGCTCGGTCATGCAATTTATTCAGGCTGATGAACATACCTTGCAGAAAAAATTCCACAAAGGCGGTATTAGGAAAAGGGCGCTTTTTTATAGCCTGTTTGCGGCATAGATTGAACAGGGCGAAGTATTTGTCTATGTTTTCAAAATAATAGTGCGCCAGAGCAAAGGGCGCGTATTTAAAGCCTTCAGCTTGGAGCAGCGTGGCTTCCAGCACGCGGCCGACGCGACCATTGCCGTCCCAGAAGGGATGAATCAATTCATAATATAAGTGGACTAAAGGCGCCCGAATCAGCGCGGGAATCTGCTGGTCCTTCAGTTGCTGGTGCCAGCCCACCAGGGCTTCCAACAGCTTGAGAATATCCTTGCCGTATTGAGGCGGCTTATAGCGTCCACCATGTGCCGGATCGCCGACATAAGTGGTGATTGATTTTGAATTATCGCGCAAAACCCCTGCTTGATTGCGCTCATGAGGTAATTGGTCGGTTATGGCGGCATGCATGGCTTTAATAAATTCCACATCCAACTGCCAGTTGGGATCAGATGCCGCCTGACGGCTTAATTGATAAGCCTGTTTAAGATTAAGGACCCGGCGTTGTTCGATGTCTTGAATTTTCGATGGATCGAGTTCCAGTGCTGATTGTGTTTCGGTCCTGCTCAGTGCGCCGCCTTCAATACTGTTGGTGCCGAAAACACTGCTGACGATGACTTCTTTTTCTAAATGATTGGCAATGGGCGACAATGGTGAGGTGTGAAAGCGCTGATGGGCATCATTCACCCGCAATAAAAGCGTTTCCAAAGTGTGCATATTACAGCCTATTTGCAGATCAAACGGCCCGAAACGGTCAGTTTCCATGCGAACTAGGTGGTCCTCATATTCCCCAAGGGAAAATATCACAATTGATGTCTCCGGTAATGTCCATAATTTTTTAATTAAAAATATTTATAATACAATAAGTTGTATTTATTTTTTATATTTTATGTCTAAAAAAATGTCCAGATAGATATTCGTCCTAATTATAATTAGAGGCGGAGAGCGTGTCTATCAACGCGATAAGGTATGTTGGCTTTACAGGATGCTGCCGATGCCGTGAGGCGCATCCATCGCCTCGGAAGATAGCTCGGCATTTATATCGATCCGTTGGTTCGAATCCATCGAGTTCGACCGCAACAGCTACATCAACCCTCACTCCACCTCATACTCCAAAATCCCCTGCCTGCCGGCCAGCAAGGTCAGTTCAGCGATCGTGGTCACCCCCAGTTTTTCCTTGATGGCCGTGCCGTGGTTGCAGACCGTCTTGTAGCTCAGGCAGAGTTTTTCGGCGGCCTTGTGCGTGTTGTAGCCCCGTGCCAGCAGGCAGAAGACGTCGAATTCCCTGGGCGAGAGCAGCCTGATCTTTTCCGAATCGTCATGGCCTGTTCCCATCGTGATCGCCAGCTGCTGCGCCAGTTCCGGGTCCACATACGTGCCGCCGCCGGCAATTTTGCAGACCGCCGTCACCAGCGTCTCGGGCATGCTGTTTTTGGTGATATAGCCTCTGGCGCCGGCCTTGATGGCGCGCGAAGCATAGGTCAGCGCGTCATGAATGCTGAATACCAGTATCTTGCAGTTCGGCTCCCGGCTGAGCAGCCGCCTGATGGTCTCAAAACCGCCGATGCCCGGCATCGACAGATCCAGCACCACGATATCCGGCTGATACTGGCTGAAAAGCTGACAGGCCGTTTCGCCCCGATCCGCTTCATAAATCTTCCCGATGTTATCGGATAACGCCAGATAGGTCTTGTAGCCTGCCCGGACGACGGCATGGTCGTCCACCAATAATACATCGATCTTGCGTGACACTCAGTTGCTCCCCTACAAATTAATTCATGATGCGTCGTTTTGACGGACAAGGCTATGGGAGCTTTTCCCTTTTTATTGATAAGGATCAGACAGGGGAAAATTTCATGGGTATTTGATGCAATTTTCCCGGTTATTTCGGGGCTTATTCCGTAACCCGGCCACAGCCGCCTCCCGTATCATTCCCGTCCAGCATAGCCTTGCGCGCCGATGAACCACTAGGCATTTCGTTTTGATCAAGAAAGCTGACTGCTGCAAGTTCTCACAAACAAACACCATCGGCGCGCATGGCTAGGCCTTATTAATCAGTGCATAAAATAACCTGGAGGAAGTATGCGGATTTCGAAATTTGCTCGTCATGTGGGGACGACTACGGCGTTGATGTCGGGCATCCTGTTGGCGTTGTCGCAACCGGCGCAGGCCAATAAAGAGCTGGACAAGATGTCGCGCCAGAACACCAATTGGGTGATGCAGACCAAGGATTACGGCTCCACGCATTTTAGCGAGTTGTATGACATCAATATCACCAACGTCAAGAACCTGAAGCCAGCATGGTCTTTTTCAACCGGCGTGCTGAACGGCCATGAAGGCGGGCCTTTGGTCGTTGACGGCATCATGTATGTTCATACCCCTTATCCGAACAACGTTTTCGCCATCGACCTGGATAATCCTGACAAAATATTATGGGAATTCAAACCCAAGCAGAATCCTGCTGCCCGTGCGGTAGCCTGCTGCGACGTGGTCAACCGCGGTCTGGCTTATGCGCCGCAGGGCAAGGATTATCCGGCAACGATTTTCCTGAACCAGCTTGACGGCCATATCGTCGCGCTGAACGCGAAAACCGGCGAACAGCTGTGGAAAATGGAGAACTCCGACATCGCCATGGGCTCGACCCTGACTGTCGCGCCGTTTGTCGCCGAGGACAAGGTCATCGTCGGCACGTCCGGCGCCGAACTGGGCGTCAGGGGCTACGCGACCGCCTATAACATCAAGGACGGCAAACAGGCCTGGCGTGTGTTCGCGACCGGTCCCGATGAAGACATCAAATTGTCGAAAGACTTTAATAGCGCCAATCCGCATTACGGCCAATTCGGTCTGGGTCTGAAAACCTGGGAAGGCGACGCCTGGAAAATCGGCGGCGGCACCAACTGGGGCTGGTACGCTTATGATCCCGACCTGAGAATGCTGTACTACGGATCAGGCAACCCGGCGCCATGGAACGAAACCATGCGCCCCGGCGACAACAAGTGGACCATGACCATCTGGGGCCGCGACATCGACACCGGCGAAGCGAAATTCGGCTATCAGAAAACGCCTCACGACGAGTGGGATTACGCCGGCGTCAACTACATGGGCCTGTCCGAGCAGATGGTCAACGGCAAAATGACCAAACTGCTGACCCATCCTGACCGCAACGGCCTGGTTTATACCCTGAACCGCGAAAATGGCGATCTGGTCAACGCTTTCAAAATCGACAACACCGTCAACTGGGTCAAGCACGTGGACCTGAAAACCGGTCTGCCGGTGCGCGATCCCGAATATTCGACGCACATGGATCACGAAGCCAAAGGCATCTGTCCTTCGGCCATGGGCTACCACAATCAGGGCATCGAATCCTACGATCCGGCCAAGCAACTGTTCTTCATGGGCGTGAACCACATCTGCATGGACTGGGAACCGTTCATGCTGCCTTACCGCGCCGGCCAGTTCTTCGTCGGCGCCACTTTGAACATGTATCCGGGACCTAAAGGCACGCTGGGCCAGGTCAAGGCCATGAATGCGGTCACCGGCGAATTCGAGTGGGAAGTCCAGGAAAAATTCGCGGTCTGGGGCGGCACCACGGCAACGGCGGGCGACCTCGTGTTCTACGGCACGCTGGACGGCTACATCAAGGCGCTCAACTCCAAAACTGGCGAAGAGCTGTGGAAATTCAAGCTGCCTTCCGGCGTGATCGGCCATCCGATTACCTATAAGCATGACGGCAAGCAGTATGTCGCGATCTACTACGGTGTAGGCGGCTGGCCCGGCGTCGGCCTGGTCTTCGACCTGAAGGACCCGACAGCCGGTCTCGGCGCGGTCGGTGCGTTCAAGGAACTGGCGCACTATACCCAGATGGGCGGCGGCGTCATGGTGTTCTCGCTTTAAGTATCTGAAAACGTAGGGCGGGCGGATGATTTTCGCCCGCCATTACCACGAGGACAATATGTCATTTAAAGTAACTATCTTAACTGCTCTATCTTTGGCGCTGGGCTTTGCGGCCTCCGGCGCTTTCGCTCAGGAACCGCTGAAAGTCTGCGCGGCGGAAGATGAAATGCCGTACTCCAATAAAAAAGGAGAGGGCTTCGAGAACAAGCTGGCGCAACTGGTCGGCGAGGAACTGGGCCGGAAAGTCGAATACGTGACCTGGACCGATCCGCGCTTCTACCTGCGCGATTATATGGACAAAGGGCTTTGCGACATCTCCATCGGCATGGATACGGGCGATCCGAGAGTCCTGACCACGCGGCCTTATTACCGGTCCGGCTACGTGTTCATCACGCGCCAGAACGACAGTCTGGATCTGCAAAACTGGGACAGCGAGGCTCTGCGCAAAGTCGAGCGTATCGCCTATGTGCCGGGTTCGCCGGCCGAGGTCATGATGCGGGCCATCGGACGCTACAACGACATGTTCAATTACTCGCAGGAACTGGTGGGTTACAAATCCCGGCGGAACCAGTACGTCAAGTACGATAACGCCAAGCTGGTTTCCGAAGTAGCCTCGGGACATGCCGAAGTCGCCGTACTGTGGGGGCCTGCCAGCGCACGCTATGTCAAGGAGTCGGCAACGCCGCTGAAGGTGACGGTGATCCCTGACAACAATGCGCGTGCCGACGGCGAAAAAGTGGGCTTTCACTACAGCACCTCCATGGGCGTGCGCAAAGACGACGAGGCCCTGCTGGCGCAGTTGAATCAGGTCATCGAAAAACGACAACAGGACATAAGGCAGATTCTGGAAGCAGAAGGGATTCCCCTGCTGCCCGAACCGGAACCCGCTTTAGCCATGCAAAAACAGGATTAACTAAGAAATGAAATGTAACTATTTAACAGCCGCCGCGTTCGCGGCTCTGGCTCTGTCGAGCGCCGGCGCGCAGGCGGACATCACGTTGCACCATGCCATCACCGGCGAAGTGCTGGACATGAGCGTTGCCAAATCCGGCGGACACACGGATGCGTTCAAGCAATTCATACAGACCGGCAAAAACCCCTACAACGGCGACAAGGAAGCTATCAAGAAGGGTGAAAGCCTTTACATGACGGGCTGTTCCGGCTGCCACGGCCATGAAGCAGAAGGCAAGCTGGGCCCGGGACTGGCCGACGACTACTGGACCTATCCGGCCAACGCCACCGACAAGGGCCTGTTCGAACTGCTGTTCGGCGGCGCCAACGGCATGATGGGGCCGCAATACGTCAACTTCAGCACCGATGAGATGCTGCATATCATGGCCTTTTTACGGGATATCTACAAAGGCGACCCGAAAAAAGCCAAATGGTTGAAAGACTGACGTTACGGCAAGTTTTCTATCCCGTTTGTCGCATCTTGGCGCCGTAGGGTACGCACCGCGTACCTTTTCAGTGCCACGGTGAGCCGGGAAGTTTTCGAAAGGTATGCGCTGCATACCCTACGCACTAAATAACGAGGACACGACAATGAAAAAATTACTTTTACTCGGCTTCGCAAGTCTGATAGCCACGCTGTCATTTTCCGCATCGGCCTATGACGGCACCAACTGCAAGGAACCCGGCGTGTGCTGGGAGCCCAAGCCTGGCTATCCGGAAAAGGTAGCGGGCAGCAAGTACGACCCGAAGCACGACCCCAACGAACTGAATAAACAATCGCAGTCGATCAAGGAAATGGAAGCCCGCAATGAAAAGCGCCGGGAGCATTTGAGCAAAACCGGCAAGTTTGTTTATGACGTAGAGGAAATCAATTAAGGATTTCCACAGGGACAGGCATGGCCCCCGCATGTTTGTCCCGCACCGAAGTTTGAGGCGACAGGCGTCGTCTCAGGCTTCACTCCTCATGCATTTTTAAGACGTAAACCATACTTACTCCGTTAAGACCTCCCCTTAACGGAGCTTTTTTTATAGCCGAACATGACAGACAACCAGCTCAACGACTGGCGCGCCAAGGCGCTGCAGTTCGAACAACAGATCAACGGGATTGTGATCGGCCAGCCCGCCGTGGTCCGCAATATCGTCCTTGCCGTGTTCGCGCGCGGCCATGTATTGCTGGAAGGCCAGGTCGGCGTCGGCAAGACGACGCTGCTGCGCGCCATCGCCCATGGCCTGGGCGGTGATTATCAACGCGTCGAGGGTACGATCGATCTGATGCCCGCCGATCTCGTTTACTACACCTATCTGGATGAAGCCGGC
Organism: uncultured Methylobacter sp.; assembly: GCA_964411045.1. Classification (GTDB taxonomy): domain Bacteria; phylum Pseudomonadota; class Gammaproteobacteria; order Methylococcales; family Methylomonadaceae; genus Methylobacter. The sequence goes on from CAYPJI010000020.1 coordinate 6,820, forward strand.
AAGCCGCGCGTCGATCCGGGGCCGTTGCTGAAGCAGGGCAGTAGGCTGGCGACTTTCTTTTTCAACGAAATCAACCGCGCCCGCCCGCAAGTGCATTCGCTGCTGTTGCGCGCCATGGCGGAACGCAGTATTAACGCCTTCAACCGCGATTACGAATTCCCGCACCTGCAGGTGTTCGCCGACCGCAACCGTGTGGAGAAAGAGGAAACCTTCGAACTGCCGGCCGCCGCAAAAGACCGTTTCATGTTCGAAATCGGCATGGCGACGCCGACGGACGACGCGGTGCTGGACGAACTGATGTTCAGCCAGCGTTTCCATGACGTCGACCGGCTTGTTGCCGGCATGGAAACCGGCGGCATTGCCTATTACGAACTCAACGATCTGGCGGTCATGCTGCAGGAGAATATCCAGGGCACGCCGAAACTGCGCGCCTATGCCCTGGCATTGTGGAAAGCCTCGCATTATCCGCAGGACTACGGGATCGAGCTGGCCGATGTGGACATGACCGCGCTGCTGCAGGCCGGCGCCAGTCCGCGCGGCATGAGCTACTTCATCCGCGCCGCCAAGGTCCGCGCCTGGCTGGAAGGCCGCAATGCCTTGTTGCCCGAGGATCTGCAGGCGGTTTATCAAGTCACGATGGCGCATCGCATCTTTTTAAGCCCGATGTACGCCTACCGCAAGGACGAACTGATGCCCGAACTGATCGGCGGCATTCTCAACCAGATTGCCGCACCATGACCTGTAGGGTCGAATTCATTCGACCCGGGACATTTGCATGGCGGGAAATATGACTGTCTTTAAGTGCGAATGAATTCGCACCTACGCCGCAACAGCGATATTTATTCAGGTGAACAACCATGAGCGTTAAAAAATACTTTGATTTAATCAGACCCAAAACGGATCTCGGCGATTTGACCGAACAGTACCTGACCTGGGCCGGCGTCAGTTTTATCTGCTTTTTCATTGCCGACGGCTTCGATCATCTGGCGGAAGCGTCCTACGCGGCCTATTACACGGGCGCCATCAACGAAGCCGTCAGCACCCGGTTCTGGGTGTTGCTGGGCGTCACCGGCCTGTTGCTGTTCTGCATGGCGCTGCCTGCCGTTTTTCTGGCGCGCCGGCTGCCCGCGCTCGTTCAGGTTTCTTATTACCTGCGCCGCATCACCCAGGCCTTCTGTCTGATCGCGTTCAAGATCGGCGCCCTGATTGTCGGCATATGGACCGCGCATTTCCTGCACTTCAGTGACAAGGACCACATGCTCGCCTCGAAATCGCTGCTGATCGACGATATCGGCTTTTTCTCCATACTCGCGCTCGGCACATTAAATACACTGTACTGGCTGATCGGCGAGGGGATTTACAACCGCGACGACCGCGGCTATTCGGGCCTGGTCGGACTGATCCTGGATTGGCCCGTCAAGTACAGCCTGCCCGCCTACACTGTCTTCACCGGCGCCGTCATGTATTTAATAGCGAGCCAGCAGTAAACGCCATGTCAATCGCTCCCGAAACCTTCCGCTACCGGCTGGCAAGTCCCGCCGGCAGCGTTTTTCCCGGCGCGCATCCGGGACAGATGGTCAGCAGCGGCCAGCTGTTCAAGCGCCACGAGCCGCTGATCGCGGCCCCCGATCCCCGGCGCATCGATCTGCGCGCCAGTGTGCTGGACCCGTTCGGCAGTTATCAGGTGCGCGTCTACCAGCAGAAAAGCACGCTCGATGTCTACCTGATAGCCGACCTGTCCGCGTCGATGTCGTTTTCCGGCAGCCTGAACAAACAACGGATACTGATCGATTTTTTATTATCGGCCGCCAGCTCGGCTCTCAGTTACGGCGACAGCTTCGGTTTTATCGGCTGCGGACAACAACTGGAACAGCGCTGGCTGCTGCCGGGCTGCCGGCAAATGGGGCGTATCCGGGCGCTGGCGAAAAGTCTGGAAAATCATGTCCTGGCGCAAGGCTGCGAAAGCCTGACGCAAACGGCGCGCTTGCTGCCTGCGGGCCGAGCGCTGGTGTTTCTGCTGTCCGATTTTCATTTCGGCTTGGACCGGCTCAAAACACTCATGCACGGGCTCAACCGGCACGATGTGATTCCGCTGGTGCTGTGGGACAGCACCGAATATGGCGATCTGCCGCCCTGGGGACTGATTAAATACCAGGACATGGAAAACGGCGCGACGCGCACGCTGTTCATGCGCCCGGCGTTGCGACAGAAAATCGTCCGGGCCTTCGAGCAGCGCCGGCGGCAGCTGCAGCAGGCATTTCGCACCTTCGGGGCCGAGCCCTTGTTTATCGACGGACGCTACAAGGCCGAACACATTGATCATTATTTTCAACAGAGGGCCGCATGAGAACCCGATTGACCGGCATCCTGCTGGCACTGGCGCTGCTCGGCTGTTCGGACAGGCCGGCCGTCAGCGATGTCGAACTGCTCACGCCGCGCCCGTTCGGCTATGTCATCGGCGACGAGATTCAGCACCGCGTCCTGGTCGAGACCCGCAACGGGGTCAAGCTGCAGACGAGCAGCCTGCCCCGGCAGGGCGCGCTCAATCGCTGGCTGAATCTCAATGACATCAAGGTCGAAGAAAGCCGGGCCAGCGGCGGTTTCCGCTACACGATCGACCTGACTTATCAGGTTTTCTATGCCCCCAATGAAGTCAAAATGCTGACTATTCCGGGCTTCAACCTCGTGCTCGGGCAAGGCGACAAAACCGCCGAACAGGCCGTGCCGGCCTGGCCTTTTACCCTGTCGCCCTTGCGCGAGCTGGCGGTAAGAATGGACGACACCGGCGAATACAAACGCCCCGATGCCATGCCGCCCACGTTGCGGACCGACGGCCCGGTGCTCGGCCTGGTCATCGCCGGATTGATCGCCTTGGCTAGCGGGGGCGGACTGGCTTATCTGTATGGCTATCTGCCGGGGCTGCCGCGGCGCAGCATCTTCAAGCGCGCCGGCGGAAAACTGGCGCGCCTGTCCGGTCAAGAGCTAGAGCAGGGCCTGGCGGTGTTCCATGAGGCCCTGAACGTACTGAACCGCCAGCCGCTGTTCAGGCACAAGCTGGCAGGCTTTTACCGGCAGCATCCGCAATACCGGTCCGTCAGCGACCAACTGGAATGGTTCTTTAACTGCTCCAACCGCTATTTCTTCGCCGGCGAGGTCGACACTGGCACGGAAGCTTTGGCTAAGCTCAGAAAACTTTGCGCGGCCTGCCGCGAGATCGAACGGGGCAGCAAATGAATTTTGCCGTCGAAACGCCGTGGGCCCTGGCGGGCCTGCTGTTCATGCTGTTGCCCCTGTTCGATGATGGGGTGCGGCACAGCCCTTATCCGTGGCTGGATATACTGCCGTCCGATGCCTTCTCCGCCGGGCTGACCGTCTTGCTGCGCATACTCGGCATGGCGACGATCGCGGCGCTGGTGCTGGGCCTGGCGGGCCTGCACCGGACCGAGCAAAGCATCGAACGCATCGGCCACGGCGCGAACATCATCCTGTTGCTGGACCGCAGCAACAGCATGGACAACACCTTCGCCGGCAAGGCGCCGGACAGCGCCGAGGAATCCAAGGCCGCGGCGGCGCGGCGCCTGCTGACCGAATTCGTCGCCGGGCGCCCGCACGACATGCTCGGCATCGCTGAATACAGCACTTCGCCGCTGTTCGTGCTGCCGCTGACGGAAAACAAGCAGGCGATCCAGGCGGCCATCAATGCCACCTCCGCGCCCGCGCTCGCCTACACCAATATCAGCAAGGGCCTGGCCATGGCCATGTCCTTTTTCGATGACCGGGAGCTGACCGGCTCGCGCATCGTGCTGCTGGTATCCGACGGAGCGGCGGCCATAGAACCGGACAGTGAACTGCAGCTTAGGCAATGGTTCAAGCAGCAGCAAATCCGCCTGTACTGGATTTTTCTGCGCACGGCCAACAGCCCCGGCATTTACGAATTGCCGGCAGACTCGCGCAACGACAACGCGCAGGCCATGCCGGAACGCTATCTGCACCTGTTTTTCACCAGCCTGAACATTCCCTATCAGGCGTATGAAGCGGAAAGCCCGGATGCCATGCAGAAAGCCATTGCCGACATCGATCGGCTGGAGCACCTGCCCCGGCATTATCGCGAACGCATCCCCAGACAGGATTTGTCGGTGCTCTGTTATCAATGCGCCGCCGGGTTGATGCTGGTGTTGCTGGCTTTGAAATTGTGTGAGGTAAGAAGGTGACAAGAACCTTGAGAAACGCCGCGCTGTGGGGCGTGCTGGCGGCGAGCAGCTTTGCCGTTATTTATGAACTGTGGGCGCTGTACCGGATCGACCGCGAGAACGCCTGGATGGAGCAACTGGCTTCGGGCCATGATATCGATATCGGCAAACTGGTCGGCGCGGAACCGGAAGTCAGGCTGGCGAGAGCGGTTTATTTCAAGAGCAAGCACCGTTACGACGAGGCCCTGGCGACGCTGAGCCTGATCATGGATGCGGGCGACCGTGCGCTGCAGGCCAAAATCCGCTACAACCTCGGCAACGTCTATCTGGAACAGGCGGTCGAACAGGCCGAAGCCAAAAATTTCAACGAAGCCCTGCCGCTGGCGGGGCTGGCGAAACAGGCCTACCGGCAGGCGCTGGCGCTGGACAGCCGGTTCTGGGACGCCAAATACAACCTCGAGGTCGCCATGCGCCTGCTGCCGGAAATGGACCGGGTCAACATCCAGGATGACAGCCCCGACAACCGCAAATCGCAGCCGTGGACGACCGTGCCGGGCTTTCCCAGAGGCCTGCCTTGATGAGCTTTTCCGGCATACACAAGGATTACCGCTTCTGGTGCCTGGTCCTGGCGCTGACCGCCATGCTGGCGCTGTTCGTGCATCCCCGTGAGCGGCAGAAGCGGCCCGTCTATCATCTGGCCTTCATCGTCGATATTACCCGCAGCATGAACGCCCAGGACTACCGGCTGGACGACAGCCCCGTCAGCCGCCTGCAGTATGTCAAACAGACGCTGCGCGAGTTGCTGCCGAAGCTGCCGTGCCAGTCGAAAGTCGGCCTGGGCGTGTTTACCGAGCGGCGCTCGACCCTGCTGTTCGAGCCGATCGAGGTCTGCTCGGGTTTCGCCGAGCTGGATGCGGCCATCGCCGAGCTGGACTGGCGCATGGCCTGGGCGGCGGACAGCCGGATCGCCGGCGGCCTGCTCAGCGCGCTGGAAATCCTGCAAAACAGCGATTCCAAAGTGGTGTTTGTGACCGACGGCCAGGAAGCTCCGCCCGTCAATCCGCGCTATCACAGCGATTTTTCGGCTATCAAGGGCAAGCTGGACGGCATGATTCTCGGCGTCGGCGGCCTGCAGCCCGTGCCCATCCCGAAATTCAACGCCAAAGGCGAACCTGTCGGCTTTTACAGCGCCGAGGATGTGCCGCACCGCTCCTCGTTCGGCGAATCCAACCTCAATCCAGAAAAAATCGAAGGCTACGACGCCCGCAACGCGCCGTTCGGACGGGCGGCGGCGACGGGCAGCGAGCACCTGGCTTCCCTGCGCGAGCCGTATTTGCAGCAGCTGGCGTCGGAGGCGGGCCTGCGCTATCACCGGCTGACCGATATCGATGCCTTGAACGAGACCCTGCAAACGCCCGATTTCGCCGTGCAGAAACCGGTGGACGCCGATGTGCGCTGGAAAGCGGCCGTTGCGGCGCTGGCGCTGCTGCTGCCGATTTACAGCGGCTTGCTGAAACGATACTTAAACAGAGCAATAAACAGAGCAATAAACAGAGTTTGACTATGCAAGACTTAAAAAAGACCTTCACGTTTTCGTCACGAATGATCCTGCTTGCCGCTACCCTGATCGGCAGTCCAGCCTGTTTTTCAGAGCCGCAAAAAGAAGATATCCCCAATCTGGTTGGTGTCTGGACCGGAGAAAACACTACTTATTCAGAGCAAAAAGGGCATTCAAGCTGGGCCAAGACTGTCGAGATTTCCGAGCAGAAAGGGCGCATATTCAAAGGACGCTTCACTTTTTCGGGGGGAAGCAAGCACTTTTTCGGGGCTATTTATCCTGACAACGCCTCGTTTACTTGGGTTGGCGCGGACAGCAAAGGCTATAATCATGGCCGTATTTTCAGCAAGGATCATGTCAGCGCCTGTTATGTTGAGTCCGGGGCGGAAGCTACCGTCGGTTGTGCCGATCTGGTAAGGAAAAAGCCATGAAACTTCAATCAAACTGATGATCGGCCGGTAACATATCGGCATAAGCCACTAGGCAGGACGGGCTAGGAAGGTGTAGATATGGCAATAGTCTGGCTGAAAAAACTACTCGAACGATGCGCTTCGTGCCTCAGCGCATCCCATAGCCCTTCTTGCATAAATCGCACGGATGTGGTTTATGCTGATATTGCATAACGCCATGGATGGCGTGTAGTAGAGCACCAACAGTAGGCGCTTGAAGCGACGCAGGAGCAGTTGCCGACGACTGCAAGGATGCAGGAGGTAGAGCAACGCAGGAGCAGTTGCCGAGGAGTAAATATCTGCCCCCGCAGTATGACCTCCACCATTTACTAACACCAAAAGTTCTTACAACGTATTTATAAACAGAGGCAAGAGAGATGGCAATACGCTTAACAGATATCAATGAGAGCAAGCTGGAACAGCTGCAGGGTAAAGTGATTGGCGACGTAGCCGGATCATTGGGCTTACTGATAGCCTATATCGGCGACAAACTTGACCTGTACAGCGCTTTGGCCGAGATCAGTCCGGCAACCAGCCAGGAAATGGCCGACAGCACCGGAATGGATGAACGTTACCTTCGGGAATGGCTTTCTGCCAATGCAGCCGCGGGGTATGTGAATTACGATTCCACTGCCGGCAGATTTTCATTGTCGCCCGAGCAAGCCGTTATTTTTGCTGCCGAAGGGCATCCGGCCTGCATGCAAGGCTTCTTCCAGGCAGTCATGTCCGCTTATATCGATGAACCCAAACTGACTGAAGTTTTCCGCTCCGGCAAAGGGTTGCCCTGGAGCGATCATAGCCCTTGTTTGTTCTGTGGCACCGAGCGTTTTTTCCGGCCGATGTATGCCATGAATCTGATCGATTCATGGCTGCCGGCACTTGATGGCGTCCGGGAAAAACTTGAAGCCGGCGCCAAAGTTGCCGACGTCGGCTGCGGGCACGGTTCCTCGACCATCCTTATGGCTCAGGCATTTCCTAATTCGACTTTTCATGGCTTTGACTATCACGAACCGTCGATCGAACACGCGCGGGAGCGGGCTCGCGCCGCAGGTGTCGCGGGCAATACGATTTTCGAAGTCGTGACGGCGAAGGAATATCCCGGAAAAAACTACGATCTTGTCACGATGTTCGATGCTCTGCACGACATGGGCGATCCTATTGGCGCGGCCAAGCATATTGCAAGCACGTTGTCTGATAGCGGAACATTTATGCTGGTCGAGCCTTTTGCCGGAGATAGTCTGGAAGAAAACCTCCATCCTTTAGGCCAGATTTATTATTCGTTTTCAACGATGGTTTGCGTACCTGCCTCCAAATCTCAGGAGGTCGGCCTTGGGTTGGGCGCCCAGGCCGGTCAAAAAAAACTTACCGAAGTGCTCAATGCGGGAGGCTTCGGCCAGGTAAGGCGCGCTGCAGAGACACCAACCAATCTGGTGCTTGAGGCTAAAGTTTAGCTGCCTGCATCAATATTGCCATTGCCGCCGGCAAATTCGGTCATCAGGCAACAAATTCGCCGCTAACCGATGGAGCTGATTTTCAGGGTTGCTGGCTAAATTCGGCGATGGATACAGAGGGATAAATCCATCGCCATCGCGGTACATCAATTGCGATTGATGCGCTTCACTTCGATCAGTACATCCTGGCTGGCTTCTTTGCATGCACCCGCACAGACCCGTCAGCCCCGGTAGTCAGGCTTGCGGGCTCGAGTCCGCCCAGGCCGAACTGCAAAGTGGCGCTGGTCTTCAGAATCACATCGCGGTGGCTTTGGGTCGATGGATTGAGCAGCGTTCCGTTTTGGCCAAAATCCCAGCCAGCCACAGGGTCGGGCGATGCCGAGATGATGAGCGTATCGCCTTCCGAAGCGCTGCTGCGATGGATAAGCCGTCCCTGGTCCTGCACGTTCTCGTCGCACGTGATGAGATGCGTGTCCGGCAAGGTTTCCAGAAGCGCCTTGCCGCGTATCGTGAGATCGCGGAACTGCACCGGCATGTTTGGCCGCCTCAACGTTATGGGGCGTAACCTTTATGTAAACGTGTGTTCCAAAATTCCCGGCCTGTTGGCCGGCAAGGCCAGTTCGGCTATTGTGCATACCCGGTTTTCTGACCGCAGTGCCGCGGTTGCGGATCGTTTTTTAGCTCAGGCAGAGTTTTTCTGCGAGCCTGATTCGGGACATTTTTTCTGCAATCGCCAAGAGGCGTTTTATCCTGCCGGTTTAATCTTTCGCTATCAAAAAAAGAGCGAGAGAAGTCAAGGCCCTCGCTCGTCGGTAAGTACCAGGCTTTAACACCAAGAGATAATATGAAGAAAAAGGCCAAAAAACTGCAAAAAATCATTCCATGCATCGTAATGAGAACAAATGTTAGATGCCGGGCGCTAGCCGCCTAATCTGTTCAGTTAAAACTGAATCTCGGGCAGTGGCCTGGCCAAACCGTCGCCGTAGACGTCGTAAGTCACATCAGTGGTTTGCGAAACCTTGATCTGCATCCTGGCGAGCCCCAAAGAACCCAGGCCGACTGCCAGCTTTTTATACGCGACACCATCGAGAGTTTGTTTCTGGCTATCGAAGCCGAGCCAGCCGGCGCCATACCGAACCTTGATTTGCGCCCCGACCGGCGCCTGGAAAAAAGCCGTGCCTTTGGCGTTCCAGAACGATTCAACGGTACGCCAGTCGCCGCTACCGATATGTTTTCTTTTGATCATGAAATGCTCCTGATTGTGTGTTGGATTTTTTGATCCATTCTGCGCAAAAAATTAATTTAAAAACCCAAGCTGGTAAAAGTGGCCACCAGCTTGGGAGCAAAGAAGAGCGCATACTTTTTCTTTAACAATGGGGTTATTTTGGCATCAGGCATTGTTAGATTCAGTGAAGAATTAACGTTTTTTTTGTTGAAAATTCACTATTAACAAGGGTTAGCTTGTCAGATAATTTGCCTGGCTCGAGCTATGCAGCAGGAAGTAAGTGCCGATTGTTCCATTGGCTTTTGATCTTGATGTGTATCTCGTCCATACGCCGACTTGCATCAGCTGGCCGTTCTTCTCTTTCCGGAAAACAGCCTTCAGGTGAGGCGTGAACTTCAAGACCCTGCGCTAAATAGTGGAATGGTCGCTGCTAAGCCATCATCTCCTCCAGATTCCGGTAATTGAGCGGGTAGTCGGATACACTCGGCACAGAGCGCGATAATGTATTTTGTGCGGTGACACCTTTGAGTCTGATCATGTGAGCGTCCAGGCAGTGTTAATTGGGTATGATCACTAAAACCAATGCTTACCTGCTAACGCAATAGCCGTATGAATGCCCCAGAGGGGCATTGCGAGCCATTTTTAAAAAAATGGCTCGGGTGAATTAACTCTTTAAAGGGTAAGCAATATACGCACTAGACTAACGGATTGTCTGGGCTGGTTATTTGTAGTAGTCTTACTGCGCCGAGTGCTATGCAAGTTTTTCAATTTTAAAAGCACAAATAATGAAAATATTTGAATTGTCGCAGGCAGTCCTCGCTCGGCAATTTCACATAACTAATCTACTTAGAATTAAGGGAGTAAAAAGGGACTATGAAAACAAAAAAAGCAGGAATATTTTTAACGGCTCTGTTCGTGGCAACTATTGGCCAAGCGGCGGATACCACTTATGATCCCGCTACCGGCACGGTAACTATTCCGGAGGTGGCGGTTAACGGTAAGGTTGAGTTTGTCAATGTCAAATTGAAGGCCAATTTAGATGGAACATTCAGCATTCTTTCTACTGAAGTTCCTAAGGCTTCTCCTTCTACCACCACTTATGATCCCGCTGCTGACACCGTAACTATTCCATCGGTGGTGATTGGCGGCAAGGTTGAGCATACAAATGTCAAACTGGCGTTAAATCCAGATGGAACACTGAGTGTTCTTTCTACTGAAGTGCCTCCAGTTCCCGATAGTTTAAGTTGTTCCACTTATGTATCCGGAACTAATATTTGCGATGAGGGGAAGTATCCTACTTGCCTGGTTACTCTCTCTCAAGCAGCT
>CAYPJI010000021.1:0-16966 GCA_964411045.1 uncultured Methylobacter sp.
GCTGCTGGCGCCGGTAAACTTTGACGCATTGTACGCACAACACCTGCAACACGTACAAAATCAAGCCCCCAGCTCTGAGTCCGTCAACTAAGCCGAATATGAATAAAAAAATATCTGTTCTGGGCGCCGGCTCCTGGGGAACGGCGCTTGCGATTCTGGCTGCCAGAAACGGTTGTCAAACACTGTTATGGGGCCACAATCCGGATCATATCGCAAATCTGGCAAGAGATCGGCAAAATGCCCGCTATCTGCCTGGCTTGCCTTTTCCGGAAACGCTTTCCGTGACAACGGACTTGGCTGAAGCTGCTGCATTCAGCAACCTGATACTCGTTTCAGTGCCCAGCCATGCCTTTAAAGATACGTTGATCAAGCTCAAGTCTTATGTATCCGATGATGTAAAAATTGCCTGGGCCACTAAAGGCTTTAACCCGCAAACAGGTGCGTTACTGCATGAAATAGTGGCCGAGGTCTTTTCTGCGCAAACGCCTGCGGCCGTCCTTTCAGGTCCCTCCTTTGCCCGCGAGGTTGCCGCCGATCTGCCCACCGCCGTCACGATTGCATCATTTCAGCAGAACTTCGCCAACCAATTAGCTGATATTCTGCACAGCGGCCGTTTCCGTGCCTATACCAGTTCCGATCTGATTGGCGTGGAAGTAGGAGGCGCCGTAAAAAACGTTCTGGCTATTGCCACCGGCATTGCCGATGGCCTTGGTTTTGGCGCCAACACACGGGCAGCCTTGATTACACGAGGCCTCACCGAAGTCATCCGCCTGGGCATCAAACTTGGCGGCAAACAGGATACCTTCATGGGCCTGGCTGGCCTGGGCGATCTTATTCTGACCAGCACAGACAACCAGTCCAGAAACCGGCGCTTTGGCTTGGCTTTGGGCCAAGGCAAAGACAGAGCGACGGCAACCCGAGAAATCGGCCAGGAAATTGAAGGCGTTTCAGCCGCAAAGGAAACGTTCCTGCTGGCTCAAAAATATGGCATAGAGATGCCTATCACTGAACAGACCTATAAGGTTTTATACGAAGGCTTGCCGCCACTGACGGCAGTGGAGAATCTGCTGGCGCGCGAGCAAAAATCCGAGTCTTAATGCCGCCCTCAAAGGAACAGCATTAAAAATCAATTTACAGTTCATCCACTGACTTTTACCGCATCACCCTGCTCATCGGTTGAGCAGGGGTCTCTATTTTATCAGCGCGCCTGAAAAAGACATCTGCCGCCAAGCCTCGTACAAGACAATTGACACGGTATTGGACAAATTCAGGCTCCGGCTTTCCGCTCTCATGGGCAAATACAGGCGCATGTCGGGAGCAAGACCCGCCAGAACAGTCTCAGGCAAACCCCTTGTCTCCGGCCCGAACAAAAAAACATCCCCGGACTGAAAAGCCACCTCACTATAGATTTGCCGCCCCTTGGTGGTCAGCGCAAACAAGCGCTCAGGCCTGACGCTATCCATAAAGGCAGCCAAAGATTCATGTTCCCTGACATCAACCCATTCATGATAATCGAGACCCGCACGGCGCAGTTTTTTATCATCCAATTCAAAACCCAGCGGTTCAATCAAATGCAGTTGAACGCCCGTATTCGCGCATAAACGAATAATATTGCCGGTATTCGCAGGAATTTCCGGCTCATACAAGACGATATGAAACATCTTAATCTTTATTGCCTACACTGACCGGCGTCAGTTTCCAGATATCGTCATTGTAATCGGCAATCGTCCTATCCGTGGAAAATTTACCGCTGGCCGCGCAATTCAGGATACTCATGCGAATCCAGTGATCCTTATCGCGATAAGCATCTTCCACACGGTTTTGGGCATCGACATAGCTGCGAAAATCGGCAACAGTCTTCCACGGGTCGTGCGGACTTTTAACCGATGCAATGATATCGTCAAAGATGCCCGGTTCGAACTGGTTGAAGTGCCCGCACTCCAGCAGATTCATAACACGTTGCAGATCCTCATCCTGACTGATGATTGAAACGGGGTCATAATGATGGCTCAATTCTTCAATCTGCGCTTCTGTCAAACCGAACAGGAAGAAATTCTCATGACCGACTTCTTCCCGAATTTCGATATTGGCCCCATCCAAAGTGCCAATCGTCAAAGCTCCGTTCATCATGAACTTCATATTGCCGGTGCCCGAGGCTTCCTTGCCGGCCGTTGAAATCTGCTCTGACAGATCAGTGCCCGGACAGATTTTTTCCATGGCCGACACCCGGTAATTAGGCATGAAGACCAGTTTCAGTTTATTGCCAATATCGGGATCGCTGTTGATGACATGGGAAACATTATTGATCAGCTTTATGATCTTTTTCGCCATGTAATAGCCCGGTGCGGCCTTGCCGCCGATCAACACGCAACGATTGGTCCAGGCTGCCGTGTCACCGCGTTTAATGCGATCATACAGATGAATGACATGGAGTACATTCAGCAATTGACGCTTATACTCATGAATTCGCTTTACCTGCACATCAAATAAAGCATCCGCGTCCAGATCGATATCATGTTCCTGCTTTTTATAGTTGATGAGCCTTTCCTTGGCATTTTGCCGGACCTGATACCAGCGTTCGCGGAACGCCTTGTCGTCGGCAAACGGCTTCAGATTTTTCAATAAAGACAAATCGGTCAGCCAACCATCGCCTATGGCTCCAGTAATCAACTGCGCCAGTTCCGGATTACAGCCCGCCAGCCAGCGGCGCGGCGTTACGCCATTGGTTTTATTGTTGAATTTCTCCGGCCAGAGCTCATAAAAGTCCCGAAACAAGCCTTGTTGCAGCAACTTTGAATGCAACTCGGCAACACCGTTGACTGAATAGCTGCCGACTATCGCCAGATAGGCCATTCTGACCTGTTGCTGAGCGCCTTCCTCAATCAGCGACATGCGCATCAACCGATCTATATCGCCGGGCCAACGCGCCGATACTTCCGTCAGAAAATGGGCATTGATATCAAAAATGACCTCCATCAGACGAGGCAATAATTGCTTGAACAAATCAACCGGCCACCGCTCCAGCGCTTCCGGCAAGAGCGTGTGGTTAGTGTACGCCATCGTGTTGCGGGTAATATCCCAGGCCTCATCCCAGTCCAGGCCGTACATGTCGATCAGCAGACGCATTAATTCCGCAACCGCTATGCTCGGATGAGTATCGTTCAACTGAAAACAATTTTTCGCCGCAAATTCCGAGAAATCGTTGCCGTGCCGTCCAACCCAGTTGGCAATCACATCCTGCAAGCTTGCCGAGGCAAGCAAGTATTGCTGGCGCAAACGCAGAACCTTGCCGTTTTCATTGGCATCGTTCGGATACAACACCATGGTGATATTTTCGGCCGTATTCTTGGCCGCAACCGATTCCGCGTAATCACCGGCATTGAATTCCTGCAAATCAAACTCTTCCGTTGCCGTGGCCTTCCATAAACGCAGCGTGTTGACTGTGCCGTTCTGGTAGCCGGGAATCGGCGTATCAAACGGAACAGCCAATATGTCATGGGTATCGACCCAATAAACCTTTTTATTGCCGAGTTCATCGGCATGGGTCTCAGTGCGTCCGCCGAATTTGATGCGATGCGTATACTCAGGACGCTCAATCTCCCAGACATTGCCGTTACGCAGCCAATGGTCCGGCTTTTCCACCTGTTCTCCATTCACGATATCCTGGGAGAACATACCATATTCATAACGCAAGCCATATCCGGTTACAGGCAGCTGCAATGTCGCGCAGCTGTCGATAAAACACGCTGCCAGACGCCCTAGGCCGCCATTGCCGAGACCTGCATCCGGTTCGCTGTCGATCAGCTCTTCAAGCTCCAGCCCCAATTCATACATGGCGTTATCGACTGCATTATTAATGCCCAGATTAAGCATGGCATTGCTTAATGTACGCCCCATCAAAAACTCCATGGACAAATAGAACGCTCTTTTGCAATCCTCATCCCTGTATGCATTATAGGTTTCCTTACAGCGCACTATAAGCCGATCGCTGACAACCATAGCCAACGCTTCATAGGCATAATGCGGCGATTTGCAATGCTCGTCTCTGCCAAGCCTGTGCCCATAATAATGTTTAAAATCGGCCACCAAGTGTTCTTTATCCATTCCTAAGTCCGGAAGCGTAGTAATGGCTGGAGCGGGTTTACTTTTCTTAAAACTTCTATTCGGCATAATTGTTAATACTTGAGGAATTTATATGAAATCGATGTTAACCATTAAACACACTCTGATCAAGCCTCGGCCTCATGGGCATGGTTATTTTTAAGGGATTTTCAGATCATCAGGAGCTTGGCTATTTATAACAGAATGGCCGGAGAGCCCGGTAATATGTTATTCGAACACATTATCCCGGGTTCTCCGGCCATTTTGCCTAACTGCCGGAAGCGGTTTGTCTAAAGAATCAACTTAACTTGCCATGACATTGCTTATATTTCAGGCCTGACCCGCAAGGGCAAGGATCATTGCGACCAACCTTATCGCTGGCACGAACGAAAGGCTGTGCAGGCTTCTCCTCTGGCAAAACTTCCAGTGGCGGCTCCTCCAGAGCCGAAGCCTCCGCATGCTCGAAATGCATCTCTTTTGGCGCCTGCATCTGTTCGTCAAGAGCCTGCACATCTTCTTCCTGGCGGACCTGAACTTTTGCCAGAATAGTGATGACTTCATGCTTTATATGATCGAGCAGCGCAGTGAACATCTGAAAAGCTTCACGCTTGTATTCCTGCTTGGGATCTTTTTGCGCATAGCCTCTCAAGTGAATGCCCTGACGCAGGTAGTCCATCGCGGCCAGATGTTCTTTCCAGCTGTTATCCAGCACTTGCAGCATGACTGACTTTTCAACATGCTGTAAGACTTCCTCGGAAATCTGCTGTTCTTTTTCTTTATGGTTTTGTTCCAGAATACCGATGATGCGATTGCGCAAGGCTGCTTCTTGCAGAGCCTTATCTTCATCAAGCATTTTTTGCACTGAAATTTGAACGTTGAATTCCTGGTGCAAATGTTCCTCCAGACCTTTTATATCCCACTGCTCTTCCATAGTCTTAGGCGGGATATACTGTGTAATGACGTCATTGACGACATCTTCGCGTATCGCTGAAACAATGTCGGAAACGTCTGCGGCCGCCATCAGCTCATTACGCTGTTCATAGATTACTTTACGCTGGTCATTGGCGACATCGTCATAGGCAAGAATTTCCTTGCGAATATCGAAGTTACGCGCTTCGACCTTGCGCTGGGCATTTTCGATGGAACGCGTTACCCATGGATGCTCGATTGCCTCACCGTCGCCCATGCCTAATTTCTGCATCAGACCCGCTACACGCTCCGAGGCGAAAATACGCATCAGATCGTCTTCCAGCGACAGGTAAAAACGTGTTGACCCCGGGTCGCCCTGGCGTCCGGAGCGGCCTCTTAACTGATTGTCGATACGGCGCGATTCATGGCGCTCCGAACCGATCACGTGCAGGCCGCCGCTTTCAATAACCCGCTCATGTCTGTCCAGCCAGGCACCGCGTATCCTTTCCTTTTCGTCCTCAGCCGCATCCTCACCCAAAGCGGCAAATTCCACCTCCAGATTGCCCCCGAGCACGATATCAGTACCACGTCCGGCCATGTTGGTCGCTATCGTGACGGCGCCGGGCATACCTGCCTGCGCAACGATATGTGCCTCGCGCTCATGTTGTTTGGCATTGAGCACTTCGTGCTTGATACCCTGCTTTTTCAACAATCCCGACAACCGTTCAGAGTTCTCGATCGACGTCGTGCCGACCAGAACCGGCTGTCCGCGCTCGACGCAAGCCTGGATATCCTTGGCTACGGCTTCATATTTTTCGCGCGCAGTCAGATAAACCACATCGCCCAGATCCTTACGGACCATAGGTCTGTGTGTGGGCACCACGACCACTTCCAGGCCGTAAATCTTGTTCAGCTCGAACGCTTCGGTATCAGCCGTACCGGTCATGCCCGAAAGCTTATGGTACAAACGGAAATAATTCTGGAACGTAATCGAAGCCAACGTCTGGTTTTCATTCTGGATCGTGACCCGCTCTTTCGCTTCAATCGCCTGATGCAAACCTTCGGACCAGCGCCGGCCCGGCATGATACGGCCTGTGAATTCATCGACAATGATGACTTCGTTATTAGCGACGATATAATCGACGTCTTTTTGAAACAGCACATGCGCCCGCAACGATGCATTCAGATAATGCATCAGGCGGATGTTGGCCGCGTCGTAAAGGCTGCTGCCTTCAGCCATCAGGCCATGTTCGACCATCAAACGTTCTATGCGCTCGTGGCCTTCTTCAGTCAGATAGATCTGGCGGACTTTCTCATCGACCGAGTAATCGCCTTTCTCGCCCTCTTTTTCCTGCTTGGTCAGGAACGGTATGATCTCATTGGTTTTGACATAAACCTCAGTGCCTTCCTCGGTAGGGCCGGAAATGATCAGCGGCGTCCTGGCTTCATCGATCAGAATCGAGTCCACCTCGTCGACGATGGCAAAGTGCAGATCGCGCTGAACTTTCTGCTCCAGGCTGAACGCCATGTTGTCGCGCAGGTAGTCAAAGCCGAATTCGTTGTTGGTTCCATAGGTGATATCGGATGCATAAGCCTGGCGCCGCTCACGGCTGTCAAGCTGGCTGACGATGACGCCGGTCGTCAATCCCAAAAAGCCGTACAAGCGCCCCATCCACTCGGAGTCGCGCCTGGCCAAATAGTCATTGACGGTCACGACATGCACGCCGCGTCCTGGCAACGCATTCAAATAAGCCGCCAGAGTCGCCATCAGGGTTTTACCTTCACCGGTTTTCATTTCAGCGATTTTGCCGTCATGCAGGATCATGCCGCCGATCAGCTGTACATCGAAATGACGCATGCCAAAGACGCGTGTGGACGCCTCTCTGACTGTTGCAAATGCCTCAGGAAGCAGGTTATCGAGCTTTTCGCCTTGCGCCAGACGGTCACGAAACTCCTGCGTTTTGCCTCTTAGGGCTTCATCAGATAATTTTTCGTATTCAGAAGCTAATGCATTGATCTTTTTGACCAACTTCCTTTTGTTCTTTATAAGCCTGTCGTTACGGCTCCCTACAACTAATCTAACCAGCTTACCGAGCATATTTTTTTCCGGTGTTGTATTTAGTAAAAAATTGATTCAAAGTGTTTGATTATATACTGTCTAATTTTTTAGTTACAGCTAAAAACACCCTTAAACTATGGGGTCAAAACTTTGAATATCAACAAGGAACATTTACGGATTGATCTAAAAGGTTTCGTTCAAGTGCCGGGATTCCGCACTTTTGTTGCACCCCTTACCCGGCAGCACGAGCCAGAAGGCTGGGGATTGCCAATACCAGCAGGAGCTTAACCATAGCGATTGAGGGCACTCCCTAACAGCAACAGACATTCCTGCACAATCTGAAGCATCAGGCGCCGCCGTTGGCCGAAATAAAATCGCTGCCCGGTATCGCGACCCGTCAGGATTGCATGCGGTATATTTTCGATTCAGCCAGCCGATTTCATTACTCATCCTTCATCCGTTGCTGCCACTGCGGGCCTGGATATAGCATCATGCACCGACAACAGCCATGAAAAATACCGGCCAAATCATCGACCCGTCTGCCGATGCCGATCTTTTAATGCGCAGAGGTCAGACTAGTCCTGATAGAATTGGCTATGACAACTGGGCAGCATTTCGAAACCAGCGAGACCACATTACCCATCAATGCCGATGACCAAAGCGCAAGCAGAAGAAACTCTGGCTATCTTGCGCAGCCATCCGTCAGGCCCAAGCCCGCCACATGAGGCAGGCAAAATGCGCACACGCACAAGGTCTGGCTGCGCTGAGAACGATGCTGAACATCCGCCGCATTCTGGACTTATTAAGCGGCCAACAATTGCTTAGAATATGCCGAACGCACTTTTTTGATTAATTTATAACGACTAATACTCATGAAAATCAGTTTTATTGCCTCGCACGGAGGCTCTTCCGCCAGACACATCATCGCCGCCATTGAGCAAAAAGCCTTGGCCGCCGAATTGGGCGTGGTCATCACCAACAATTCCGATTCAGCCATATTGCGCTGGTGTCAGGAGCAGCATATCCCCGCGCATCTGATCAATGCCAAAACGCATCCCGATCCGGAAAGCGAAGATCTGGCGATTATGAACACGCTGGCTGAAGCCCAGACCGATCTGGTCGTGCTGTCGGGCTATATGAAAAAAATCGGCCCGCATACGCTGGCGCGCTTTAACGGGCATATCCTGAACATACACCCAGCGCTATTGCCGAAGCACGGCGGCCACGGCCTCTACGGGGATCGCGTCCATGAAGCCGTGCTGAAATCGGGCGACACGATCTCCGGCGCCTCCGTGCATCTGATCAACGAGCGCTATGACGAAGGTCCCGTACTTAAGCAGAGCCATGTGCCGGTTTTGCCTGACGACACGGTCGCTTCTTTGCGTACCCGCGTACAGGCGACGGAAGGCGATCTCTACCTGGAAACGCTTAAGGATATCGTTGAGGGAAAGCTGTAATGCGATCAACTAAAGCTTTGATCAGAAAAGCAGCCTTAGCTTTTTTGATTGCCGGCAGCGCAGGCATGCTGCTGCCCGGCTGTGAAAATAAGCCAGCCTCAACTGATAAAAACGGTCTTACCAGTCTAAAAAGACTAACAGGTGATTTTGAAAGCCAACAAAGCGATGTTCAAGACTTTACCGATTTAAATACCCTAACTGACGCTTTCGAAAACCAGCGCAGCAACATACAAGTCAGACAAGCCGGCACGATTATCAAAATACTGCCGGACGATACCAACGGCTCACGGCATCAGCGCTTTATCGTGCGGCTAAGTTCCGGCCAGTCCGTATTGATTGCGCATAACATCGATCTAGCGCCCAAAGTCGAGGGCATCAGCGAAGGATCAACGATCAGTTTCTCCGGCGAGTATGAGTGGAACAATAAAGGCGGCGTCATTCACTGGACGCATCATGATCCGCAAGGCCAGCATGAAGGAGGATGGCTAACCTATAACGGCAGAAAATATGAGTAGCTTGCCCCGCTTTAATAAACGGGCATAAAAAAGCCGTAGCAGCCTTTTGACTGCTACGGCTTTTATACAAATTAGATGAGAGTTACTTCTTCTGCTTGCGGACCTTTTTGGCCTTGAGTCACAACAAACTGTACTCTTTGGCCTTCATCAAGTGATTTAAAGCCGGAGCCGTTAATGTTACGGAAATGAACAAATACATCAGGGCCGTTTTCTTGTTGAATAAAGCCGAAGCCTTTTTCAGAGTTAAACCATTTAACGGTACCGGTAGTAGTGGAAGCCATAATTGCAATCCTATTAAAATAAAAATTAGTAATTTAGCCTGTTAAGGCCGATGGAGCTGGGAAATGAAGAATTACTTAATGATAAACAGGACGAGCAATTACAGAAGAACTTCGTAAAGATAAACATGCGGTAAATCGTATTTCAAGCTAACGGTCATTTTATATGGGCATTCCCGGCATGTCAATTTATTAAATCAACCTTTTTCCAGATAGTCAGCCGCTTACGACGCCGGCTTGATATTCCGGGCCAGCCCATCGAGGAAATTACCGCCTTTGGCCGTCGATAACTTGATGATCTGAAAGGCGAGATTGATCTGTCCGGCATATTGAGTGGATCCTTCATGATCATATTGAAACCAAATCGCAAGGCGGCCGGATCTACAAGGGGACAACTTGCCGATTTCCAGCATCACCCTGGCGACCTGGCTTTCAGCATGTTTTTTTCCAGAGTTTCCCGCACATTTTCAAGCGAAGACATCTCATGCATGGCTCTCTTCCTTGCATGACGTTGCCTGCCGCCGCCAAAAATCGAGCGCCGGATTATTCAATAACAGTGCCGCAAACTGACTGGCCTGCGTTAAGCAAACCTCAGCTTCCAGGCTCAATCCGGAGCCGAGTTCGAATTGCTGCGCTCTAATGCTCAGCAGGAAACACGGCGGTGGCGTTTGTTTCTTGACATCCTGATACACGGCCAGAACCGCAGAAGGATTCAGTGCGTGTGTGCTATAGCTTTTGTCGCGTACCGGACTGAGTTCGGCAAAATCGAATGCTTGCGCGCAGGATACGCATGCATCGACAAACAAAACCAAGGCCCTGCTCTCAAGATCCAGCGCATGTTCGATCTGCAGCTGAAAATCGGACAGTATATCGATATTGTCCAGACTCAAATGGGATTCGACGAACTCCAGCAACAGCGGCCCCAAAGCATCATCGCCGCGGCTGAGATTGCCGTAGCCAAACAGCAGAACCGGCTTAACCATCCAGGTTATGCTCGAATTCGCCGTCGCTATGCCTGACCAGCCTATCGATCAGCTTGCCTTCCGCATCGATCAATTCCAGTTGCAGCGGCATTTTTCCGACGGCATGGGTCGCGCAGGACAGACAGGGATCATAGGCGCGAACGGCGACCTCCAGATTGTTTAACAACGGCTCTGTCAATTCCTGACCGGACAGGTACTCTGCCGCGACCTGTCGCACGGATTCATTCATGGCCATATTGTTGCTGGTGGTCGAAACGATCAGATTCACCTTGGTGACAAGACCATCTTCGTTGGCGCGATAATGATGAAACAATGTGCCGCGCGGCGCCTCGATCACACCGATGCCTTCATAGCGTTTCTCGCCTTTCGCAACCAGATCGCGGCTCATGATTTCAGGATCGCTCAGCAGTTCCTTGATGCGTTCGGCGCAATGCAGGGCTTCGATCATGCGCGTCCAATGATAAGCCAGCGTGCTGTGCACCATAGCTTCAACACCGTACGCCTTGAATTCCAGCCGTGCAGTTTCCGCTAACGGCGTATCGATGTAATCGCAGTTATTGACGCGAGCCAAAGGGCCTACGCGATACCAACCGTTCTCCTTGCCCAGCGACAATAGATAAGGGAATTTCATATAGCTCCATGAACGTACTTCTTCATGGATATAGTCGTTATATCGGCAATAGTCCACATGATCGATGATGGTCTCGCCTTTATCGTTCCTGGCACGCAAGCCGCCATGATAAAGCTCCAGCGCGCCGCCAGGCCTGGTCAGGCCTAGATAATTACTGCGTATCGTAGCAAACTGATCATAATACGGCAGGTTGGAGCCGTGCACTTTTTTGACCAGATCTACCGCGCCTGCCGCCCAGGCTATTATCTGATCGATGTCCTGCAGCAGATAATCACGCTCTGCCTGAGTCAAAGGCTTGTTCATGCCGCCGGCAATGGCGCCCGTCCCGTGTATGCGTTTGCCGCAGATCATGCGGATGACTTCCTGGCCGTATTTGCGCAGCTTGATGCCCTGCAGGCCGATATCTGGATAGGCTTCCAGTACAGCCACAATGTTGCGCTTATCGAGATCGCTTTCAAAGCCGAACAGCAAATCCGGGCTGGCCAGATAAAAGAAATGCAAGGCATGGGACTGCAGCACCTGCCCGAAGTGCAGCAGGCGCCTGAGCTTGTCTGCCGCCGGCGGCAGATTCTGCGGATCGACGCCGACCAGTTGATCGATGGCCTTGCCGGCGGCCAATTGATGGCTGATCGGACAAATGCCGCAAAGGCGCTGCACGATAACCGGAAACTCCCAGTAAGGCCGGCCCTGCATGAAGCGCTCGAAACCCCGGAATTCGACGATATGCAGCCGGGCCTGTTTGACTTTGTTGTCCTGATCCAGCAACAAGGTGATCTTGCCGTGACCTTCAACGCGCGAAACCGGATCGATGGCAATGCGCTTCAGGTTCTCCGGATTTTCGGCTGTTTCCAAATAATCGTACATAGGCATCTAGTCGTAGTGGATCAGTTCATAAGGCAGTGAGGGATCGCGCCCTTCCAGCAGATCGGTCAGGAATTTCCAGAATACATCGGCTGCAGGCGGACAGCCCGGCAGAAAATAATCTATCTTGACGACTTCATGCACCGGATACACCTTGTCCAGCAACAAAGGCAGCTCGGGATCATTGGGGATATGCGGGTTCTCGACGCCGATTCCGTCCAGATAAGATTCCCCCAGACATTCTTCCAGCGGCACATAGTTTCTGTAATTGGGCAGGCCGCCGTTAATGGCGCAGGCGCCGACAGCCACCAGAATCCTGCAGTGCTTGCGGAATTCCCGCAGTGTATGAACATTTTCCGAGTTGCACACCCCGCCCTCGATCAAACCTATATCGCAATCGGTGCAGCGCTTTATATCGGTAAGCGGCGAGCGGATGACCAGCCAGCTGCACTATGCGTTCGTCAATATCGAGCAGCGACATATGGCAGCCGAAACAGCCTGCCAGTGACACGGTTGCCACTTTGACTTTATCCGTCATGATCACCCCGTTCATAATCCAGACTGGTTTCCGCGATGGTCTTGTCGTCAAACAGACGCTCGCCGATCGGGACTGTAAATCCGGTGCGTTTGATCAGAATGGCCCCGGTAGGACAAATATGCGCAGCCTGATCATTGACGTCCAGATCAGTATCTTTTAACAGGCCGCTTTCGGAATTGAAGATCAGCCGCTTGTTGATGCCGCGGCCGCTGATCGCGAACACGTCCTTGCCATCCCTGTGGCTGGCGCGCACGCACAGTGTGCAGAAAATACAGCGGTTTCGATCGACCAATACATCGGGGTGCGAAGCATCCAGTTCGCGCGGTTGAAAGAAATGCAGGAAATGGTTGTCGAGCATATTCAGGTAATAGCCGACGGCCTGCAACTGACAATTGCCGCTTTTTTCGCAGCCCGGGCATAAATGATTGCCCTCCACGAACAGCATTTGTGTGATTCTGCGCCGGCTGTCATTCAATTCCCTGGTGTCATTGAGTATTTCCTGACCCTCCATGGCCGGGAACGTGCAGGCTGTGCAGGACCGGCCATTCACGGTAACCGAACACAGTTTGCAGCTGCCGTGCGGCGCGTATTCCGAATGATGGCATAAATGCGGGATATAAACGCCGGCCGCAGCCGCGGCTTCCATGATGGTCTGGCCGTCTTCGAAAGGGATGGTCTTGCCGTCGATCGTAATGGTTTTAGTCATGATCGCCCACCTGGGATAAATGAGCCGCGGCGTCATCACGCTGAGCCAGGCGTCTGGCGATATCGAGCGCCCCATCCAGATCAAATCCCGGCTCGTAACTGATTTTCTTCAATTTGTTCTGATACAGTTCAGGATAGCGCTCCAGAGTCGTCAGCACCGGATTGGCGGCCGTTTGTCCCAGGCCGCAATGACTGTAGCCCTTGATCAGCCGGCCCAATTCTTCAAGGGCCGCGACATCGCCGGCCGAGCCGTGCCCTTCATAAATCTTATCGACCTGCTTCTTCAATAACGAAGTTCCAACCCGGCACGGCGTACAAAATCCGCAGCTTTCATGCGCAAAAAAGTGCGTAAAGTTATGAACGATATCGAAAATGTTACGGCTTTCGTTAAAGATAATGACTGATCCGCCGGTCGCCAGATCCTCGAAAGCCAGCTTACGGTCGAATTCCTGGCTGGAAATAAACGTGCCGGAAGGTCCGCCGATCTGCACGCCCAGCACATCCGTTGCGCCGCAATCATTCAGTAGCGTTTGGATGGTTGTACCGAACGCATATTCGTAGATACCAGGTCTGACACAGTCTCCGCTGATGCTGAGAATTTTCGTGCCCGTTGATTTCTCCGTTCCGGCCTTTGTGAACCAGTCGGCGCCATTGACGGCAATCGCGCTCGCGGCAAAAAACGTCTCGACGTTGTTGACGACCGTCGGCTTGCCGCGATACCCGTGCGTAACGGGATAAGGCGGGCGGTTGCGCGGAATGCCCGCTTTGCCTTCCAGCGATTCGATCAGCGCCGATTCTTCACCGCAGATATAAGCGCCGGCGCCGAGGTGGATGTCGATATCGAAATCCAGCCCCTCTCTGAGAATATTGGTGCCGAGCAGGCCGGCCTGTCTGCGTTGATGCAAGATTTCCTGTAAACGATCATAGAGATGCAGATATTCCCCGCGCAAATACAGGAAGCCCTGCCTGGCGCCAGTAATCGCTGCGCACAGGGTCATGCCTTCAAAAACCTGATGCGCAAATGAACTCAGCAGCGCCCGATCTTTAAATGTGCCGGGCTCGCCTTCATCAGCATTACAAACGACATAACTCTCATTCTGTGCTTCGCCGGCGCAAAACGCCCATTTCATAGCAGTCTTGAAACCGGCTCCGCCTCGGCCTCGCAAACCGGATTGGTCAATTTCCGCCAGCGTGGCTTTCAGACCTCTTTTAAAGGCCGACCTGAGCGCGGCGCCTTGCATAATGGGGTGTTTTAATAAAAGCCCTGGCTTGGCTACAGTGTCGTCGACATAGAACAGATCAGCCGGCCATGCAGCCAGTGGCTCCCGACGATTGATTAAATCAGCAATCCGGTCAATCCGGGCCCGGTCCAGGCGGGTTAAGGCATAGCCGTTAACCATGCCGGCGGGGCCCTGATCGCACATGCCCGTACAGGAGGTATTATCGAGACTGACCAAGCCGTCTTTACGAACCGCGCCGACAGCCACGTTCAGCTTATCTGCCAAATAACCGGTCAGGTCTTTCTTGTCCCGCATGTGGTCGGTAATGCAATCGCTGATCAGCAGTTCATACTGACCTCTGGGGGACAAGTGCAAAAAGCTGTAGAATTCGACTACGCCGATGATTCGCGTTCGGGGAATGGACAATAATCCGGATAACTGTTCTATCGCCTGTTCCGGGATATAATGGTAGCAGGCCTGAATCTCTCGCAGGATCTGAAGCAGCTGTTTTTCCTGGTTGTTGTGTTTTTCTGCAAGATCCTGAATGAATTGTTTCATTTTATCCGCCTGGTTGCGTATTTACAGTATGAGAAAATGAACTTCCTTGTCACTATATGATAATTTCTTAAATAATCCAACATTCCTGTAAGAACCTTTTCACACGAACATGGCTAAAAAACCAGTCACATTTAAAGCGGCGCTATCGTTTCCAAACCGGGCCATTGCCCATTTTTACAGCCGGATCGAACAGCAACGTCAGATTCTGCAACACATTCGGGAGGTATTGCCGGAAGCCCTGGCAAAACATGCGCGCTATTGCGTAGTAAACGATAAGAAATTGCTGATTTATACGGATTCCGCAGCCTGGGCATCACAATTGCGCTTTTATAGCCAAGCCATTCTTGCCGCTGTTGCGCCAATTACGCGTGAACCTGTCGCCCTTATGCAGGTTAAAATTCTTACCGAGCAGAAAAGCGCTTATGAAAAACCAATCAGGAAAGCCAATGTGCCGGCAAAGGACAAAATTGAAATCGTCCGGAACCTGGGTCTAAATGTTCCGGATAATCAGTTGAAACAAGCGCTGCTGAAGTTAAGCGCAACGCTGCAGCGGCTATCCGACGATGCCGAATAGCCCGAAGCGGAATTTAAGCAGCGGACCGCGGTGATTGCGCAGAGCGCATGAAGGAAATCGGCGCATCGTCTTCTTCATCAAACGTAACCATTTCCCACGCGTCTTTATCATTCAGTAAAGTACGCAATAATTTATTGTTCAGTCCGTGCCCTGACTTATAACCGGTAAAGGCGCCGATCAGACTATGCCCCAGAAGATACAGATCGCCGATCGCATCAAGAATTTTGTGCTTAACGAACTCATCCGCACAACGTAAGCCATCCTCGTTGAGAATCTTATCGTCATCCACCACGATGGCGTTATCGAGACTGCCTCCCAAAGCAAGATTATTTTGCCGGAGCATATCGATATCCTTCATGAAACCGAAAGTTCTGGCTCGGCTCACTTCCTTTACAAAAGTCGTGGACGAGAAATCCATTGTTGCAGTTTTGACGCGCTCATCAAATGCCGGGTGCTCAAAATCGATGGTAAACGTCACCTTAAAACCTTCAAATGGTTCGAAAGCCGCCCATTTATCACCGTCTTCAACTCTGATGCTGCGCTTTATGCGAATATATTGTTTTGGACTATCCTGTTCCTCAACCCCGGCTGACTGTAGCAAAAACACAAAAGGGCCGGCGCTTCCGTCCATGATAGGGACTTCAGCCGCACTGACATCGATAATCGCATTATCGATGCCCAACCCGGCAAACGCCGAAAGCAGATGTTCTATGGTTGAAATTTTTACGTCGCCTGCAACCAGCGTTGTTGAAAGCATTGTTTCGCCGACATTTTCCGGTGAAGCATCAATGACAACCGGCTCATCTAAATCAACGCGGCGAAATTTAATACCGGTATTCGGTTCTGCAGGGCGTAAAGTCAAATACACTTTATCGCCCGTATGCAGCCCTACGCCTGTAGCCCTGATTGTATTTTTTAAAGTTCGCTGTTTAATCATAAAATAAAGGACGCCGAATTAAGGGGCAAAACAGGAATTCTATCACAACCGGGCCAAAAAATGAGATTAAGTCGACTTTCCAACTAGTCTGCCTGCCGTCTCAGGAAAGCCGGGATATCCAGATAATCCAGATCGATATCTTTTTTAGGTTGTGCTCCGAACCGATTTTCCCTGGTTTCAGGCCTGCTCTGACGTATGATGGTCGGTTTATCGAGTACGCCATAGTCGACCTCACCAGCCGCCGCTTTCTGTACCAGTTTAACCGGCCCCCCTTTAGCTGCTGACGCCACCAATCCCATGCCTGTCGCTACGACAGTGACCTTAATTTCATCGCCCAGCTCAGGATCAATAGCGGTGCCGATCTTGATGATTGCATCTTCGGAAGCAAACTCATGGACAATATTACCGACTTCGTCAAACTCGGCAATACCCATATCGGCGGCAGAAATATTGACCAGAATGCCTCTTGCGCCTTGTAAGTTGATATCTTCCAACAATGGGCAGGCAATGGCTTTTTCAGCCGCTTCGCGGGCACGATGCTCGCCTGTCGCCGACCCTGTTCCCATGATCGCGGCGCCCATGCCGGCCATGACGGTTCTCACGTCGGCAAAGTCCACGTTGATCATGCCCGGATGCACGA
>CAYPJI010000022.1:0-16488 GCA_964411045.1 uncultured Methylobacter sp.
TTCAAGGCCCACGGACACTCTGACCAACCCATCCTTAATGCCGGCCGCGGCGCGAACTTCCGGCGCCAAGCGGCCGTGCGTGGTCGAGGCAGGATGCGTGATTGTGGTTTTGACATCGCCCAGATTGGCGGTAATCGACAGCATTTGAGTGGAATCGATCAACCGCCAGGCCTGCTCTTTGCCGCCGTTCAGCTCAAAACTGACCACAGCCCCGAAATGCGCCTGCTGGCGCTTGGCCAATTCATGCTGGGCGTGGGATGCCAGACCAGGGTAGTGAACTTTGGCGACGGCCGGCTGCTGTTCCAGCCACTTGGCCAGTTCGAAAGCGCTGTCGCAATGCGCTTTCATTCTGACCGCCAGCGTTTCCAGGCCCGATAAAAACACCCAGGCATTGAACGGGCTCATGGTCGAGCCGCCTGTGCGCAAGTACGGATAAATATGCTTTTCGATCAATTCCTCGCTGGCCACGACGGCGCCACCGACGCAACGCCCCTGTCCGTCTATGTATTTGGTGGCCGAGTGCACGACAATATCGGCGCCCAATGTCAGCGGTTTTTGCAGCACCGGCGTGCAGAAAACATTGTCGACAACCAGCAAACAGCCCTGGTTGTGCGCGATTGCAGCGATGCGTTCGATATCGGCGATTTCAATCAGCGGATTGGATGGCGTTTCCAGAAACAGGAAGCGCGTATTCGGCTTGATGGCCGACTCCCAGGCCGACAGATCGGTCAATTCAACGAAGTCAGTCTCGACGCCGAATTTGCCGAAATAATTCTGGAACATCAGCACGGTATTGCCGAAAACGCTGCGAGAACAGACCACATGATCGCCGGCTTTCAGCAAGCCCATGCCAACCGCCATGATGGCCGCCATACCCGATGCGAAAGCCAGGCAGCGCTCGCCTTTCTCCATCAATGCAAGCCGTTCCTGAAAGGCACTGACGGTCGGATTGGTGAAGCGAGAATAGATATTGCCGGCTTTCTGGCCTGTGAAACGCAAAGCCGCTTCTTCGGCGCTGTCGAAGACATAACTGGACGTGGCGAAAATCGGCATACTATGCTCATCTTCAGAAGTCCGTTTATGCCCCGCTCTTATCGCTTGGGTTTCCAAAGAATAGTCGTTCCAGTCAATGTCTTTCATCGTTTTTAGTTTTTTATAAAGAAGAAAAAAGAGAGCTCTAGTAATGAGAGTTCCGCACCTTAACCGCAGTTCTGCATTTCGATGATGAAATTATGCGAATTCCTTTCTGTCTGCGCACTATCGTTGCGCATCGCTTCAATGCGCTCCAGATACGCCTCATCGATATCGCCGGTAATGTATTCATTGCTGAAACATGAGGTGTCGAAATGCTGGATGTTCGGATTCCCTTTGCGGACGGCATCGATCAAATCCTCCAGATCCTGATAAATCATACGGTCGGCCCCGATCGCTGCGCAGACCTCATCTTCGGTGCGATTGTGCGCAATCAGCTCGTGAGCGGCCGGCATATCGATGCCGTAGACATTCGGATAACGGACAGGCGGCGCCGCAGAGGCAAAATAAACTTTTCTGGCCCCGGCATCGCGGGCCATCTGAATAATCTGCTCGGAGGTCGTGCCCCTGACGACAGAATCATCGACCAGCAAGACATTCTTGCCTTCGAATTCCAGGCTGATGGCGTTTAACTTTTGCCTGACTGATTTTTTCCGCATCTTCTGCCCGGGCATGATAAAAGTCCGGCCGATATAGCGGTTCTTCATGAAGCCTTCGCGGAATTTGACGCCGAGCACATTGGCCATCTGCAAAGCGGCTGTGCGGCTGGTATCGGGAATCGGAATGACGACATCAATATCGTGATCCGGCCATTCGCGCAGTACTTTCGCAGCCAGTTTCTCACCCATACGCAAACGAGCTTTATACACGGAAATATCATCAATGATGGAATCGGGGCGAGCGAAATAGACATACTCAAAAATGCAAGGGCAGTGATCGACCTTATCTGAGCACTGTTTGGTATGCAATACGCCCGACTCCTCGATAAACACGGCTTCACCGGGCTCCAGATCTCTGATCAGTTCAAAGCCGAGTACATCCAATGCCACACTTTCCGAAGCAATCATGAATTCCGATCCCTGATCGGACTTTCTTTCGCCGAACACCACCGGCCGGATACCATGCGGGTCCCTGAAACCCAAAACCCCAAACCCGGCAATCATAATCACAACCGCATAAGCGCCTCGGCAGCGCCGGTGTACGCCCGATACGGCCGCAAACACATCATCCACGCTTAATTGCAATTTACCCAATGTTTGTAACTCATGGGCAAAGACATTTAGTAGAACCTCGGAGTCGGAGTCGGTATTGATATGACGCTGGTCTTCGACAAACAAGGCTTTTTTCAACTCTTCGGTATTAGTCAAATTGCCGTTGTGCGCCAGCGTCAAACCGAATGGAGAATTCACATAGAAAGGCTGCGCTTCAGCGGAGCTGGTGCAACCGGCTGTAGGATAACGCACATGAGCAATGCCCATATTGCCCCTCAGCTTCATCATCTGGTCATTGTTAAAAACATCCCGCGCCAGCCCATTCTCTTTGCGCAAATGCAGTCGCCCCTTCTCGCAAGTGACGATTCCTGCGGCATCCTGCCCTCGATGTTGCAAAACTGTTAAAGCATCATATAGCTCCTGATTAACAGTTTGATGTGAAACGATTGCAGCAATACCACACATTCTTTTTTAACCTGACCCTTACAAAATTTAGCGATAATTAGTGAAACCCGCCATGCCTGACGGGTTATGATCTCGCAGCCAAAGCGCGAGTGACTGAAAAGGTGGAATAAACCGGGATTCTTTCCACCAGGGATCTTCCGGCAACGCTGTCAACCCTGCCAGCATGATCATGACCTCGACAACAACCAACCCTCGGACACAGCCAAAAATCATACCGAGGAATCGATCGCTAAAGGTCAATCCCGCCTGATTAAGCAACTCTTCTCCCAATAAAAAACCGATTAGACCACCGAGAGCCAGTGTGATCACCAATAGGCATGCAAACGATGCGGCAATTCTGGCTAATGGATAGCTGATGGTCGGCTCCAGGAAACGCGAAAACTCACGACTGAAATTCAAGCCCACCCAGATAGCCAGAATCCAGAACGCCAATGAAAACGTTTCCCTGCCAAAACCGCGCACCAAACCTATGACTAGATAGATAAAAACGAGGCCAATAATGACAAAGTCTACCCAGATCATGTGCTTGCCCGATTTATCAAATGCCGTGCATCAATCAGTCTCACTCCGAGACCAGAATGGATTTGATCTTATTTTGCTTATTCAATTTTTCCTGCATGGCTATAGCGCGTTTTTGATCCAGCTCAGGGCCCACTTTGAGACGGTATAAGGTTTTCCCGTTAACCTGAGCCGTTTCCAGGGACACCGGAAAGCCTTGCTTGCGCAGTTCAGACCATAATGCCGTGGCGTTTTCTTCTCGACTGAAACTGCCTGCGCGTATGTACCAGCGTGACAAGCCGGAGCCTGATTTTGCCGGTGCAATTTTTTGCTGCTCAGTAGGTTTCTTGGCTTCTATCGATTTCTCATGGACAGATTCTTCCGGTACTGGCTTTGCAGCAACCGCCCTTGGCTCTCTCACAGGCTTTTTAGCCACGGCCTGCGCTTTAACATCAGCCGGCTTTTCGGGGCGAATTTTTTCGGGCATGGTTTGCGGCTGCGCTACGACAGGATCTTCCTCGATGACTTGCGCGATATCTTCAACTATTTCAACATCCTGCGCACCTTCAGTATCGGCAGGACCAGGATAATTCAACTCTTCCTGACTCAATTCAGCCTGGGCAATTTCTGCTTCATTAAGCGGTTTGTCAGGATAAGCGCCTGCAGGCCCGCCCTGCTCCGTATCCAGAACCTGCGCGGCATTGGCAGGCAGCCTATCCACATTGTCTTCGACAATCGGCGCCTCGGGAATAATCAATTCGCTGACGACTTGACCGCTATTATCGACAGGATCATCAAACAGCATAGGAATAAAAATGGCAGCCAGCGCCGTTACAACTACCGCACCGATTAATCGTTGTTTTAACTCTTGATCCATTTTATCAACTCACCTTTTTTCAAATTCAGCCAGGCAATCAGATACCAGAAAGAACGACCCGAAAACCAGCAGCAGATCGCTTTCCTGTGACCGGTTTTTTGCAGCAGCAAATGCATCGGAAAAACCGTTAAAACCAAAAAATACATTGGACGCCGAGCTTTGCGCAAAAATCTCGCGCATCAGCGGTTCCATAGCCGCCCGCGGATTGGCTAAGGGCGCAAAAAACCAGTCAAAGACCACCGGATGCATGATTTCAATCACACCCGCGATGTCTTTATCCTTCATCATGGAAAAAACAGCATGTATGCGCTTGCCGGGAAACGCCTCTGTGACATAATCAACCAGCGTTCTTACTGCCTGAGGATTGTGTCCCACATCCAGCAGCACGGGAATTTCATCATTGATCAACTGAAACCGCCCAGCCAATTGGACGTTCTCCAATCCCTGCCGGATTGACGCTTCGCTGACAGGCAAGGTTTCAGCCATTTCGGCTATTGCCAAAATAACCGATGACGCATTACGAAACTGATGCTCGCCTTTTAAGCCTGGCTCGGGTAATCGGTTCAGTTGCCGATCGCCTGCAAACCAGTCCCATCCGCTTGCCTGTTTTTTATAGCCGAAATCCTTGCCCAGACAATAGAGACGCGCCTGCTTGTCGGCAGCCACCTGCATCAAAGAGGCAGGTGGTTCGGGATCACCGACTATGGCGGGCGTAACGGCGCGGAAAATGCCGGCTTTTTCCCTGCCGATAGCTTCGCGGGTTTCGCCGAGCCAATCGACATGATCTATGCAGATGCTTGTTATCAGCGCCACATCGGGATTGACAATATTGACCGCATCCAGGCGCCCGCCAAGACCGACTTCAAGCAATTGGATATCCAGATTGGAACGCCGGAATATATCCAGCGCCGCCAAAGTGCCGAACTCAAAATAACTTAATGAAATATCTCCGCGAACCGATTCAATCCGGGAAAAGGCCTCACAAATCAACTCATCCGATACGGGTTTGCCGTCTATCTTGATTCTTTCGTTATACTTCAGAATGTGCGGCGAAGTATAAGCGCCGACGCGATATCCCTGTGCTCTGTAGATGGCTTCAAGATAAGCGATACACGAGCCTTTGCCGTTAGTGCCGGCAACTGTAATAGTCGGCGGCTTGACTCCATCGGGATTAAGCGCGCGAAAAACCTGCGCAGCCCGTTCCAACCCCAAGTCTATTGTCAGCGGATGTAAGCTTTCTTGCCAGGTCAGCCAGCCCTGGAGCGAATCAAAATGCATCATTAACCGACAATGCCTGAATACCGATAGGCATAAGGGAATTACGCGCCCAGTTCGGTTTGATGGCTATCGGCAAACACTTCAACTTCGGCAATGGCTGCTTCCGGCTCAATCTGGATAAACGCATCGACCACTGGCGCCACCGGCTCAACCGCCGACACCTCCGTTTCCGCCTCTGCCCTGCTTGCTATCAGCATCGATAAAATGCTGGCGATCTCACGTCTGTCGACGATCATATCGACGGCGCCGTGCTCCTGTAAAAACTCACTGCGCTGGAAACCTTCGGGCAGTTTTTCACGGACAGTCTGCTCGATGACGCGAGGCCCTGCGAAACCTATCAGCGCCTTGGGCTCGGCTATGTTAATATCGCCCAGCATGGCCAAACTGGCCGATACACCGCCCATGGTGGGATCAGTCATAAAGGAAATATAGGGGATGCCGACTTCAGACAACCTAGTTAATGCGGCGCTTGTTTTTGCCATCTGGAACAATGAAAACAATGATTCCTGCATGCGGGCGCCGCCGCTGGCTGTAAAGACTACAAAAGGTGCGCCCAGCGCGAGACTCGTGTTGACGCCGCGGACAAACCGCTCACCCACTACGGAGCCCATCGATCCGCCCATGAAATTAAAGTCGAAAGCGGCAACAACGATATCCCTGCCTTT
The DNA here is from genome assembly GCA_964411045.1 of uncultured Methylobacter sp. GTDB lineage: Bacteria > Pseudomonadota > Gammaproteobacteria > Methylococcales > Methylomonadaceae > Methylobacter. The sequence goes on from CAYPJI010000022.1 coordinate 6,027, forward strand.
CAGCTTGCCTTTCATGACCACCAGCGCATCGCTTTCCTTGGTCTGTTTTTGCGCTTGCGCGATCCGGTCCTTATATTTCTTGCTGTCCTTGAATTTTAGGGGATCGGTAGGTTTCACGTTCTTGCCGATCTCTTCACGCCCTTCCTCATCCAGGAACATATTCAGTCGCGCTCTGGCCGAAATGCGCAGATGATGCTCGCATTTTGGACAGACACTGAAATTTTTCTCCAGCTCAACATTGTAAAGAATCGCATTGCAACTGGGGCACTTGTTCCACAAGCCTTCCGGCACGGAATTTCTTTTGTTCGATCCGTCTGTTCTGATTGTCGAAGGAACTAATTTCTTAAACCAACTCATTACTTTACGCTCCGTAGCGCTTCATCATATGCTTACAATGGTAAACCGGCTCGTGGTAAACCATAACATCCGGTTATAAGCAGGCAACCGGATGTAACTGCGTTTTATACTATGCCTTAACTATCCATCGCCTGGCGCATGGCCGACAATAATTCAACAATTTCCTGTTTGGCCCGTTCAAGGTCCTGCAGATTTGCTTCAATTTTGCTGATCAGAGCGCTGCCGATGACCACGCCGTCACCTATCCCTGCGATAGTTTTCGCTGTTTCGGCATCCTTGACGCCGAAACCGATGCCGACCGGCAAGCGAGTATTTGCCCTGATCTGTTTCAGTTTGTTTTCAACATCGGCTGTATTCAAATGGCCCGCGCCTGTAACGCCCTTCAAGGAAACGTAGTAAAGATATCCGCTGCCCAGCTTATCCATCTTCCTGATGCGTTCTTCGTTGCTGTTGGGGGCGAGCAGGAAAATCGGATCAATGCTGCGCGTCTTGAGCAATCCCGTGCATTCTTCGCCTTCTTCCGGCGGCAGATCAACGGTCAACACGCCGTCAATCTGGGACTCCTGCGCGGCATTGGCGAAATTCTCATAGCCCATGGCTTCGATTGGGTTTAAATAGCCCATCAATACCAAAGGCGTAGCTGCATCAGTTTTCCTGAATTCCTTAGCCAGCGCCAACGTCTTGCGCAAGCTCATTTTGTGTTCCAGCGCACGCTCACTGGCGCGCTGAATCACAGGACCATCGGCCATCGGATCAGAGAACGGCACGCCCAGCTCGATAACATCGGCGCCGGCCTTGACCATCGCATGCATCATGGGCACGGTAAAGTCAGGATGCGGATCGCCGGCCGTAATAAACGGAATCAGAGCCTTGCGGCCCGCTTTGGAAAGTTCTTCAAATTTAGCGGCTAATCGGCTCACAGTGCTATGCCCTCGCGTTGTGCCATTGTATGCATGTCTTTATCGCCACGACCGGACAGACTCACAATGATGATTTCGTCCTTTTTCATGGTCGGGGCCAGCTTCATGGTATAGGCCATGGCGTGACTGGACTCCAGCGCCGGAATAATGCCTTCCATGCGGGTCAGGGCATGAAACCCTTCCAAAGCTTCATTATCGGTAATATTGACGTACTGCGCCCGGCCGATATCCTTGAGCCAGGCATGTTCTGGGCCTACGCCCGGATAATCCAGACCTGCAGAGATAGAATGCGTTTCGATGATTTCACCGTCGTCATCTTCCATCAGATAGGTACGATTGCCGTGCAGCACGCCTGGGCGGCCTGCGCACAACGGCGCGGAATGGCGGCCTGTATCGATGCCGTCGCCGGCCGCCTCAACGCCGTACATTTTGACCGAGGCATCGTCGATAAACGGATAGAACAGGCCGATGGCATTGGAACCGCCGCCGACGCAGGCAACCAACGCGTCAGGCAAACGTCCGGTCATTTCCTGGCACTGCTGTTTGGCTTCACGGCCGATAATGGCCTGAAAATCCCGGACCATGGCCGGGTAAGGATGGGGGCCTGCTGCGGTGCCGATAATATAAAAAGTGTTGTCGACATTGGTGACCCAGTCTCTGAGCGCTTCATTCAGCGCATCTTTGAGAGTTTTGGAACCGGACTCGACCGCGACGACCTTAGCGCCCAGAAGCTTCATGCGGTAAACGTTCAGTGCCTGGCGCGCCACGTCGACAGCGCCCATGTAAACCACGCACTCGAGTCCCAGCCTTGCCGCCACTGTGGCTGTCGCGACACCATGCTGGCCGGCGCCGGTTTCGGCGATAATGCGCGTCTTGCCCATGCGTTTGGCCAGCAATGCCTGGCCGATTGTATTGTTGACCTTATGCGCGCCGGTATGATTGAGGTCTTCGCGTTTCAAATAGATCTGCGCGCCGCCCAGTTCGCGGCTCCAGCGTTCGGCATGGTACAAAGGCGAAGGACGGCCGACATAATATTTCAGATCGGCATCCAGCTCGGCGATAAAATCCTGGTCTGTTAAATACCGCTGATAGGCTTCATTCAATTCCTGAATAGGTGGTATCAAGGTTTCTGCTACAAACATTCCGCCGTAAGGGCCAAAATGTCCCCGCTCATCGGGCATATTATATTTTTTTGTCATGTTATTAACTTTTGTCACCCTCATTAACTGCTCTTAAAAATGCCGCCATTTTCAGCGCATCCTTAATCCCTTTCTCCGCCTCCACGCCACTGCTGACATCGAGCGCATATGGCCTTACTGCCTGTACAGCCTGCCTTGCATTCTCCGCAGCCAAGCCACCTGCCAATATAATTGGCAAAGCGCACTGCCTTGGAATCAATTCCCAGTCAAATTGACTGCCTGTCCCGCCCTTGGCGCCTGGATGCCAGGCATCCAGAAGCAATCCCGCCGCATCGTGGTAGTGCTGCGCCAGAGTCGGGATATCGACATCCTGCCGCATACTAACTGCTTTCATATAACGTTTACCATAGATCCGACAGTCCTCGGCCGGCTCATCGCCATGAAACTGGATACAATCGACCGGCACCCGTTCCAGGACCTCACGTACCCGAGCTTCCTGCTCATCGACAAACAAAGCCACGACGGAGACAAATGTCGGCAAGGCACTAACGATTTTAACTGCCTGCTCGATATCAACATTTCTTGGGCTGGGCGGATAAAAAACCAGGCCAATCGCATCCACGCCCAACTGAGCGGCACACACGGCATCTTCAACACGGGTAAAGCCGCAAATTTTAACGCGAGTTCGCATAAAGTGATATGAGAATTTATTCAAAAACCAGCCGACTAGAATAACATAAAACCGCGCTGGTGGCGTCTGCAATATATAAAAAATTCGTTATTAAACAATCGCGAGCCCAATAAAAAGGCTGACGCAAGTCAGCCTCGTGATTATTAAAGCTCGTTTGGGCTCAATGCGCGTGAGTGTGCGTATGATTACCGGATGGATGCGTGTGAGTATGCGTATGGCCGTCAGATGCATGGTCGTGCGTGTGGCTGTCCACCACAGACTCTTGATCATGCGCATGATCATCCGCCGCATACCCATGCTCGTGAGCGATTGCATGATCGCCCTCTGCATGCTCATGAGCGGTTGCATGATCGCCCTCTGCATGCTCGTGAGCGGTTGCATGATCATGCTCTAAATTCTGTCGGCCATGTTCATCCTCCGCATTCTGATGAGAATGCACATGTCCATCCTCCGGCTGTTTGACTGCTTGAACGCCTATGCCGTATTTATAAACCATCAATCCGCCCAGATCGGCGCTCAATGCCAGCAAGGCGCAAAGCAGCGCGGTCGAAGCCAGAAAAAAACCGTTTGCCGCACCCTGAATCACCCCTCCGCCTGCAATGCGCCAAACCGAAAGCAGAACGGCAACGACCAGCACAGCAACACCAAGCTGTTCGAGACGCTCCATAAGACCATGTACATTTTCCCCGTGTGCGACAGAATCAGCGGCCATAAAGCCGGAAATCACTGTAAACACAGTAGCGACCGTACCAAAATAAAGAAGCCAACTAGCGGCAGTGCGCCAGTGCGCTTTTCTTGCCAGCGTGCCAACTAGATCAAGGGCAAAAAATGCTGATAAAAATGCAATGGGAAAATGCACCAGCAACGGATGAAGATTCTGTATGCCGGCCAACCCAGGCATTACGGCCGAAAAAATATCAGCCGGCTCTTTGCTTAAAAGCCCTTCGATAAAACCAAGAAAACTGGCTACGCTGCTCGCAACGCCGCCGCCATGGTCACCACCACCATGAATCTGGAAAGATAAAAAGTTACTCACATTGATCATACTTGTAATTTATATATAGTAGAGAAAGACACTAACCCGAAATATTGATAATTGCAAATTAGACAAAAAACCTTAATCTGATCATCAAATTAGTCAAAACGCTTGGCATCGGCCGGCAATTTATCAAACACAGGATGTTTGGCAATACCATACTGCTCAGGGTAATAGACCCCACCCAAATAAAGCCCGTCGGGAGGCGCTGTTATGCCGCCCAATTTACGGTTTTTCACCTCAAGCAGTTCCCGGGTCCAATCCACAGGCTGCTTGCCCATGCCTATAGCCATCAATACGCCGGCGATATTCCTGACCATGTGATGCAAAAAGGCATTGGCGGAAATATCCATGATCACTTGATCCTCATGCCGATAGACATCAATAAAATGCATGATGCGCCACGGGCTTTTCGATTGGCAGCCCTGCGCCCTGAACGAGGAGAAATCATGATTGCCGATCAGAAATTGCGCCGCCTGATGCATCTTGCCGGTATCCAGCGGGTTGTAACACCAGGTGATTCGGCCATGCTGCAAGGCCGGTTTGGCCGGACGATTCAGTATGATATAGCGATAAAAACGCGCAATCGCGCTGTATCGGGCATGAAAATCACCTACAGCCGCTTTTACCCAGGTAATCTTGACGTCATCGGGCAAATTGCTGTTGCCGCCCAGCATCCAGGCGTGCAATTCTCTTTCTACATCGACATCAAAATGCGCGACTTGTTCAAAAGCATGCACACCTGCGTCAGTTCTGCCTGCGCATGTCACAGTAACAGGATGATTCGCGACTTTCGACAAAGCCTGCTCCAGCGTTTGCTGAATACTGCGCTTTTCAGGCTGCCACTGCCATCCTGCAAAGCCGCTGCCATCGTATTCAACGCCTAAAACGATACGCGTCATCTTAGATCCCTGCGCTCAATCAGCCCACTACAAAACAACATTAAACGACTCTCTTACCATTAGTGAATATAAACAGGCATCCCGGCCGACACCCGATCAAATAAATCCAGCACATCAGCATTTTTCATGCGGATACAGCCATGCGATTCAGGCTTGCCGTTCATTAATTCATCGGGACAACCGTGGATGTAAATATACCGCCAGGCCGTATCGACTTCGCCGTAGCGATTTTTTCCCGGCTCCAGTCCGCCTAGCCATAAAATCCTGGTTAATATCCAGTCCCGCTGCGGATACCGCCTGCCCAGCTCCATGCTATAGATTTCGCCGGTCGGCCGCCTGCCGGCAAAAACCGCCTGCAGCGGCTGACCGGTTCCGATTTTCGCCCTGATTTTATGCCAGCCGGTCGGCGTGCATTCGCTGCCCCGGCGTTCGCCTGCGCCATTTCTGGCCGTAGATACGGCATAGCTTCGCAGGATCTGCCCTTTATCCATAATGCTCAGCTGCTGTTGGCTAATCGAAATATCCAGAAATAAATCGGTTTTCATAGACGCGTTTGGATTTTTACCTTAAGTCGTAGCATTCGTTCATTGATTGCGCCCTGGTCTCACCGATGCGCCATACAGCCAAGAAGCTGATGGCCGCAGCGGCCGAAACATAGCCGCCCACCCAGGCCAAACCGCCCTGATTGACCAGCAACTGCGAAATATACGGCGCACACGATGCCCCTAAAATACCGCCGAGATTATAGGCCGCGCCTGCGCCTGTATAGCGCACCGCCACCGGAAACAATTCAGGCAGCAAAGCGCCCATCGGCGCAAAGGTCGCGCCCATCAGAAACAGCGACAATGACAAAAACAGCGTGATTTGCAACATTGAACCGCTGCCCAGCATCGGCGCGAGCGTAAAGCCCGACAGAATGGCAACAAAACCGCTGACCAGCAGCACGGGACTGCGGCCGAACCTGTCGCTGGCCCAGGCCGACAAAGGCGTTGCCAGCGCCATGAATACGATTGCCACGCACAGCATCCCTAAAAATTGCTGCCTTGGAATCGACAGTGTGTTCGTCCCGTAACTCAGACAGAATACCGTCGCGGTATAAAACAACGTGTAGCAGACCACCATCGCCAGAGCCCCCAGCAACACGGCGCGCAGATGCTGCCGCAGCAAAACCGCCAGCGGCATTTTCAAAGGCGGCTCCCGCTCCAGCAGCGCCGAAAACTCGGGTGTCTCGGCAAGCTTCATACGCACATACAAGCCCACCGCAACCAGTAAGCCGCTGGCCAGAAAAGGCAGACGCCAGCCCCAAGCTTGAAAGTCGGCATCGCTCAAACCGACCGCAAGCAGCCAGAAACTCAGTGTCGCCAGCAGAAACCCTACGGACGGCCCTAACTGCGGAAACATACCGTACCAGGCACGGCGGCCGGCCGGCGCGTATTCCGTGGCCAGCAGCACCGCACCGCCCCATTCGCCGCCCAGCCCCAGACCTTGCCCGAAGCGCAGCAGGCAAAGCGCAACCGGCGCCCATGTGCCCAGCGTGTCATAGCCGGGCAAGCAGCCGATCAGGAGCGTAGACAGGCCCATTACCAACAGTGAAGCCGCCAACGTTGCCTTGCGCCCGATCCGGTCGCCGAAATGGCCGAACAGCACCGCTCCCAAGGGCCGTGCGATAAAGGCAATGCCAAAGGTCAGAAAGGCGCTTAATGCCTGGACCGCCGGCTCGCTCTGCGGAAAAAACACGCGCCCGATCACCAGCGCCGAAGCCGTCGCATAGATATAAAAATCGTAGAATTCAATCGCCGTGCCGATAAAGCTGGCAAAGGCGATATGACTGATGGAAGGCGTCTTGTTATATGTCTTCATGGCTTATTCTAACTGTTGTATGCGGAAATCACAGGTGCTGAAAAAACCATGAAATTGGATACATAGCTGAATTTTGCGGGCGGCACCGTTCCGGCCGCCCCTTCCTGTAAACACTATTTTTTCTCAAACAAAGCGATCGATTCCACATGGCCGGTCTGCGGGAACATATCCATGACACCGGCCTTGATCAGCTTATAGCCCAATTCATTGACCAGGATGCCCGCATCACGAGCCAGCGTCGACGGATTGCAAGACACATAGACGACCTGCTCGGGGCTCCATTTTTTGAAATGGGGCAGCACTTCCGAAGCGCCGGCCCTGGACGGGTCCAGCATGATCTTGTTGTATTTGCGGTTGGCCCAGGGCTGATCGCTGATGTCCTTGCTTAAATCGGCGGCATAAAATTCCGCGTTCTCTATGCCGTTATGGCGCGCGTTTTCGCGGGCGTGCCTGACCAGCGGCAGATCGCCCTCGATGCCGACAACGCGGCCGGCTTTTCTGGCCATCGGCAGCGTGAAATTGCCGAGACCGCAGAACAGGTCCAGCACGGTATCGTTTTCATTGAGATCCAGCGTATCCAGCACGCGGTTGATCATCTGCCGGTTGATTTCATAATTGACCTGCGTGAACATGGCCGGCCTGAATTTGAATTCCACGGACTGATCGGGCAGCGCATAAGTCGGTATGACTTCCGGCTCGCCGTCCAGCGGCTCGATGGTGTCGGGGCCTTTCGACTGCAGGCAGATGCTCATGCGGTACTCGCGCCCGAACGCGCGCAGGCGCTCCTTGTCGGCCTCGGTCGGCGGCTCCAGCACACGGATAGCCAGCACGCAGTCGTCATCGCCGATCGCCACCTCGATCTGCGGGATTTTATCCTTGATCGTCAAGCCGGCGATCATCTCGCCTAACGCAGTCAGCCGCTTGCCGACGACCGGATGCATGACGATGCAGCTGTCGATCTCGGCCAGATACGGATGGCGTCTTTCCCTGAAGCCCACCAGCACGCGGTTTTTCTTGGCGACGTATTTGACGCCCATGCGCGCCTTGCGGCGATAACCCCAGTGCGGTCCTTCCAGCGGCTCCCATAACTGCGGAATTTCCACTTTGCCGATGCGCTTGAATTGCTCGACCAGCAAATCCTGCTTGATGCGGATCTGGGCGTTTGAATCGACATGCTGGAAGCTGCAGCCGCCGCAGACGCCGTAATGCGCGCACGCCGCCTCGACACGGTCGACGGCACGGCTCAGCAGACTGACCACCTTGCCTTCGGCATAATCCCGGCGAATTTCAGTATAGACGAACTCGACCTCCTCGCCCGGCAATGACTCGTCTATGAAGACGACCTTGCCGTCCACATGCGCGACGCCGCGCCCGTCATGCGCCAGCGATTCTATGGTGACTCTGACCGGCGTTTCCGGCAGCTGCTTTTTTCTCGATCTGTTACGTGACATGCTTACTTCTGCTTCCAACTTCCGTTAGATGATTGATACCACCAGCCGCGCTGAGCGTTATTGATCCAGCGGGTGGCAAAGGTTGATTTGATTTGGGCGACCCATTCAGGGTGACCGTTGGCTTTGGCGATGGCCTGGTAAAGATGCTCGCGGTCGGCATTTTCGGCCGCCACCAGTTTGTTGACTTTGTTTCTGTCCTGCAGAGGCACGCTGCCGGCATCCCTGACCGTCAACAACCCGTCCGTCTGTATGCCGATATAACCGGCGTCATAAAAGCGCTTCAACGCTGGGAAACGGCTCTGCATAACCGAGCGCGCCTGTCTGATTTCCGGGCTGTCAATGGATAAATCAGCCTCCTCGGCCTGCGCCGGCGAAACCAGGACATTGATGGCGCTATCCAGCGACCGGAAAACGGCAACCTGCCAATCGGGGCGGCTGGACCTGGGCTCTGCCTTTTCCGGTGTTTCCTCCTTCTGGATGCCTTTGATGATTTCATCGGCAGCCTTTTCCGCGGCTGCGGCAGGAAAATAAATATTGATCGTCACACACGCGGTCAACAACAATGTGCCGAATACGGCTACTTTTTTCATGATTTGCTCCAAATTATTCGATACGTACTTCATCGGTGGTTGAAATACGCCCCAACCGGTCCATCAATACGTTCCAGTTAACCCTCGGATTATAGCCGATTACGTCGATTCGCGGCAGACCGCCGCCTTTAATAAGGTAATAACCCTGCTGCGCCGCCTCCACGCCCATCATCTGGCAAACGCCTTCGTGCAGGTAACAGCCCGCGCCGATCTTGTCGTACATAAAGGTTTCAAAAAAACGCAGGAAACTTCTGGACAGTATATCGGCCGCGCCTCCGCCGCCGATGCTGGCGATATTCCTGACCGCTTTCTGGCTGATCCGGTGCTTGGAATCATCGTCATCGGGCGTGCCGAACCAGGCGTAAAAACTGACCGGTTTCCAGTTTTCCATGTACAACTGCTGAACATAGCCCGACAATCGCCCGGTAATGCCGCCGAACTCAAACCGCCGCGTCAATTGATCCAGATCCAGGTTATTGATTTCCAGTTCGGCATGAAACCTTGGAAAATCGGTAAACAATCCCGACGATGCCAGATTCGTGACCTTGATTTCCCCGTCAAAAGCCTTGATGTTCAGCTCGCCTCCGAGGCTCAGCGTTTTGTCACGGTAATCGACGCCCGGGATGTGGCCGCTGATCGTTCCGGACAACGGCGTCCAGTCCAGCGCGTTCGATAATTGCTCCAGCGACACCTTATCGACATTGCCTTCGAAGTAAACTTCAGGCTCTCCTTGCGGCCTGGTCTGCCATTTGAACGCATTGACGGCGATAATGCCGTCCAAAAAAGGCAGGTTAGTCTTCTCGAGCAGTTCAATAGTTCCCGCCTTGGCCAGAAATGAAAGCCGGGCTGGACCGACAGGCAAAGCCCGTACCTGCAATCGTTGCCAGACCCATTCGGATTTTTTGTGAAAGGCTTCGTCACTGGACCAGTTGAGGATGCCATCGCCGCCCTGCATCGCCAGGCGTCCCGATTCGTCATTCACATCCAGATCGCTGAAGCCGGCCGTCAAACGGGTCAACGCATTCTGCGCGACGGAAAAGTCGGCCTTCATCCGTCCTGCCAGCGATACGCCTTCCAATGCCGCCCCTTCAAACAGGGACTTTAGATAGGCTGCCGACAGTCCCGCCAGATCATCGCTGATCAGTGTCATATCGGCTTTTTCGATTTTTACTTTATCGTCATACCGAACAATCGCGTTCCCCTTTAATACCGCCGCGCCCGGATGATGATAACTGACCGATTTGATCTCAGCCTGCCGGGTTTTATCGTTCCAGTCGCCCTGCGCATCCAGTGCAATTGTTTGCGCCCCTATCGTCAGATAGAGCGGTTCGGCATAAAGAGCACCTCCGCTGGCTTCAGCATGCTGTTGCCATTGCCATCCGTTACCGTCGCGAAACGCCTCCAGTCTGGCCGTCAGATTCAGTTTTTCGACGGCGAAGCGCGCATCCGTGCTCTGCCCCGAGAAATCTTTGAGATTGACCGCTGCATCGATAGTATGGACGACGTCATTCGAACC
>CAYPJI010000023.1:0-1744 GCA_964411045.1 uncultured Methylobacter sp.
GTTCTCTGTTGGAGCTGATTATCAGTTAGCTCCCTGGAATCCACTATGAGCCTTGCTATTTACAATGTACGGTATGGCTTCTGATCTGGTTATGATAATGTCAGTGGCAACCTCGCTGGCGACGATAATTGTCACCTCAATGGCTTCCATGCTGGCGCATCATCGCTTAGGATCTGTGATGTGGAGAAAAGTGCTCAGGCTTGCGCCAGGCATTATGATCGGGGCAACGCTCGGAGCTGTAGTAGCAAACCATATAGACGCTGATGTACTACGTTACATCTTTATCGTATTTTTACTTTATGTCGGTGTGCAGATGGCTTTTCAGATAATGCCGGAACCCGGAGCGGTCAAGGAGTCTAAAGTGTTGGATTTTATCGTGGCGAACCTGATCGGCTTGATGTCGTCCATAGCGGGAATAGGCGGGGGGGCGCTAACCGTGCCTTATCTAGTGCGCTGCCGATATGCCATGCGTAATGCGGTGGCGATATCAAGCGCCTGTGGTTTGCCGATAGCTGTGGCGGGTACTATCAGTTACGCGGCCTTGGGCTGGAATCAAGTTCAGTTGCCGGAATGGAGTCTGGGCTATGTCTATCTGCCTGCTTTCTTAGGCATTAGCCTGGGCAGTTCCCTTACGGCTCCGATTGGCGCCAAACTGGCTCATCGGCTGCCGGCGCAGAAGCTAAAGCGCTATTTTTCCATCTTGATTTTTTTAATGGCGGTCAAGCTGGTTTTAACTTAAACGATGGAATTGTTAGGTCAAAGAATTACGGTAGATTCACGGCTCAACCGTTTAAAATGGTTGAGCCGTGAAGGTAAAGGCAGTCAAATCAAAAATACAATAACTAATTTACGCAATTAAACACTGGCAGTAAGTTTTTGGATTGAGTCAATATTTTCATGAAAATGTAAAGATAATTATTGTTAGTATTGATGTGTTTTGACTTAAATTACAGTACTTTGTGTTTTATAGTCGTCAATAAATTAAGTTCATGTAAAAAATAGCTTAAGTGCAGGAGTCAATAGTCCAGCTACAGGAAGAAACGACATGGATTTCAGATTATACGCAGAGAATAAATGCACCCTGTTCTATTAGATAACTCTGCTTAGGCATTAATTCAGTTAGTTCTTGTCCTAGTTTTATGTCTTTAGGTGTTTCTTAGAATCAATGGGTTGAGAACTACAGGGCTACACTTTTGTGAGAATATGTCAAGAAATTAAATTATAATATGGCGATTATTGTCAGTTAGTGCTATAGTGTCATGTTAATTAAGGCTTTTAGGTGTGGTTTATGCAAATTATTCAGGAAGCGCTCACGTTTGATGACGTTTTATTAGTGCCCGCGCACTCGACTGTGCTGCCACGAGATGTAGAAATGAAAACGCAATTGACACGCGGCATTGCGCTGAATATTCCTCTGGTTGCCGCGGCTATGGATACCGTGACAGAGGCACGACTTGCGATCGCCATCGCTCAGGAAGGCGGCATAGGCATCATTCATAAAAATATGACTGCCGAGCAGCAGGCACTGGAAGTTAGCAACGTTAAAAAGTACGAGAGCGGAGTAATCAAAAATCCAATTACCGTTTCGCCTGATACCAGTATTCGGGACGTTATTAGCTTAACGCGGGCTAAAAATATTTCCGGTGTACCGGTGGTCGATGGCGATAAGCTGGTCGGTATTGTAACGAGCCGTGATTTGCGTTTTGAAACTCGTTTTGACGAACCGGTGACCAAGGTCATGACG